>VGEJ01000048.1 GCA_016869335.1 Alphaproteobacteria bacterium
TGCCCGGCGTGCGCGTCAACGACGCCGCCCATGCCGAGGAGCACGCGCTCGAGGTACATCTGCCGTTCCTGCAGCGCGCGCTTGCGGAATTCCGGCTCGTCCCCATCATTGCCGGCGATGCCTCCGCCGAGGCGGTGGGAAATGCTCTCGCGGCGGTGTGGGGCGGACCGGAAACGCTTATCATCGTCAGCACCGATCTCAGCCACTACCTTGCCCACGAGCGGGCGGTGCAACGCGATCGGGCGACGGTCGAGGCCATCTGCGCCCTGGCAGACGAGGCGATCGGCGCTGATGAGGCGTGCGGATTCGTCCCGCTGCGCGGTCTTCTGCGCGAAGCGTCGTGCCGCGGTTTGGTCGCCGAACTCCTTGGTTTGTGCAACTCCGGTGATACCGCCGGACCGCGCGACCGAGTGGTCGGCTATGGCGCCCTTGCGCTCGCGCCCGCTCGCGCGGCTGAAGACCCTCAATGCGAACGAGCGCGACATGTTGCTGGCAGTGGCCGCGGCGAGCATCCGCGCCGGGGTCCGCGGCGACCGGCGCCCGCGACTCGATGGTGCCGCGTACCCGGCGGCCGTGCGCAAGGTCTGCGCCGGTTTCGTGGCGCTGACAGCTGCCGGCCAGTTCCGCGGTTGCGTCGGCACGACGCGCGCGCGGCGACCTTTGGTCAGCGAGGTGGCGCGCAGCGCCTGGCTCGCCGCCTTCGGCGATCCCCGCTTTGCCAGGCTGACGGCAGCCGAGTATCGCGGGCCGGCGATCGAGGTTTCGGTCCTCGGGCCGCTCGATCCGCTCGGCACCGCTTCCGAGGCGGCCGTGGTCGCGGTCCTGCGCCCCGGCATCGACGGCCTGATCCTCGGCGAGGGCGAGCGCAGGGCGACGTACCTGACTCAGGTCTGGGAGCACGGCATGACGGCGCTCGACTTCGTGCGCGACCTCAAGCACAAGGCGGGTATTGCCCCCGACTACTGGTCCGCCGCCATGTCGGCGGAACGCTATCAGGTCGAACGCTTCTCCGCCGCGGTCAGCGCCATTCGCCTGGGGGCAGATGGGTGAGCCCGTTCGCCCCGATCCGGGCACGGGCGCTCGCCCGCACCGGCGGCGAGGCGGCCATCGAGGCAGTCCTGGTCGCGCCGTCCACCGCGGCGGAGCTCCGCGCGCGCAGCGATGACCGTTACCTCTCGCAGATGTCGCTCCACATCTTTCGCGCCGGCCTGCGCCATGAGATGGTCGATCAACGCTGGCCGGCCTTCGAGGAAGCGTTCGTGGGCTTCGATCCACGGCGCGTCGTCCGCCTCGACGATGAGGCGCTCGAACGGCTGATGAGCGATGCGCGGTTGATCCGCCACTGGGGCAAGATCAAGTCGGTCCGTGCCAACGCCGCGGCGGTGCTCGAGGTCGCGCAAGCGCACGGCAGCTTCGGCAACTACCTCGCGGGGTGGCCCGACACCGCGACCGTCGAACTGTGGGCCGACCTCGCGCGCCGGTTCTCGCAGATGGGCGGGCAGTCCGGCCCCTACTTTCTTCGCATGGTCGGCAAGGATACCTTCCTGCTCACCGCCAATGTCCTGCAGGGGCTGCACGCCGCGGGTGTTCTGAGTGGCCCGCCGTCGGCAAAACCCAATCGCAAGGCCCTCGCCGCCATTCAGAGCGCGTTCAATGCCGGGGCCGAGGAGACCAGGCGGCCGCTGTGACAGCTCAGTAGGATCCTCGCCTTGTCGGTCGGGTGAGGCTCGGCCGGGACGCCCCGGCCACCCGTGAAACGCTCGTGAAACAATCGAGGAAACGCGTTGATTTCTCGCAGAAAACGGTTGACAGGGCTGGCCCGGGCCACCATGGTTCGTGAAATAGTTGACGGGCAGGGAGCTCGGGCTGGGGGCCGTGCGGGGGGACGCGAGACTTCGAAGCGAGCGCCTGATACGGGTGTCATCGTCGTTTCGGCAGCGGCCGCGGCGGCGATGGCGCTGGATGGCCGCGACCCTCCTCGCGCTGGCAGTGTGTCTGATCGCGGTAGCCCCGCCGCCGGGGATCGAGATAGCGACGATCGATGTCGCCCCGACCGAACTCGCCGAGAAGACGGGTAGGGCAGTCTCCGAGGACTTGGTGCCGCTGCTCGCGGGTGCCATCGCCGCGGTTGAGGACAACGAGGCACCGACAGTGGTGCCGCCGTTCCTGGTGCAGCCGCGGCTTGAGCAGACCGTTGTCACCGTACCGCTGCGCAAGGGCGGCACCCTCATCGAGACGCTGTTGTCGGCGGGGGCGGACCGCGAGGACGCGGAGGCCGCGGTGGCGTCGCTGCGCGAGATCTACGATCCGCGCAAGCTTCGGGCCGGACAGGAGATCGTACTCACCCTGGCGGAGCGCCGGGATGCGGGCGGCGGTGGGCCACAACTCCTCGCCGTCGCGTTACAGCCGAGCGTCGAGCAACAGGTGCTGACGGGCCGCCGGCCGGACGGGTCGTTCGCAACCTACGAAGTGCAGAAGAGCCTCTCGATCGGCGACGAGCGCGCCCACGGCGTCATCGATGCAAGCCTTTATGAGGCTGCCGAGGCCGCTGGCCTGCCGCCGACCATCATCATGGAGCTGATCCGGCTGCTGAGCTGGGACGTCGATTTCCAGCGCGACGTGCAGCCCGGTGATGACTTCGAAGTGTTGTATGAGCGCCACTTCGACGACAGCGGAGAGCCGGTCAAGGATGGCGCCATCCATTATGCCGCCATGACGATCGGCGGCAAGAGGCTCGCCTACTACCGCTTCGCGCTACCCGATGGGACAGCTGACTACTACGACCGCAACGGCCTCAGCGTGCGCAAGCCGCTCTTGCGTACCCCGCTCGATGGCGCACGCATCACCTCGGGGTTCGGCAACCGCCGCCACCCGATCCTCGGCTACACCAAGATGCATCGCGGCGTCGACTTCGGCGCGCCGAGCGGGACGCCGGTGATGGCAGCGGGCGATGGCGTCGTCGAGGAAGCAGGATGGAACGGCAGCTATGGCCGCTATGTGCGCGTCCGGCACACGGACGAATACAAGACCGCCTACGGCCATCTCAGTCGCTTCGCCGCGAAGCTGCGGGCGGGCTCGCGGGTGCGGCAAGGGGACGTCATCGGTTACGTCGGCTCGAGCGGCCGATCCACCGGCCCCCACCTCCACTACGAGGTCCAGTGGGACGGCAAGCAGGTCAACCCGATCGCGGTGAAGCTGCCGACCGGATCAAAGCTGGCCGGCGCCGAACTCGCGCGGTTCAAGGCCCACCTGGCGGCGCTGACCCAGCGCTTGTACGCCGTGCGGCTCGATTCCGAGGTCGCCGGGCTCTAGGCTGCGCGACGCAGCGGCCGCGGGGCACAGAGGATTCGCATTCAGGTGGACAAACATGGCGTTTGCGGAGTACGCGCAGCTTGACGGGGTCGGCCTAGCCGATCTCGTGCGCCGCAAGCAGGTCGCGCCGGCCGAGCTGGTTGAGACCTGTATCGAGCTGATCGAGAAGCACAATCCGCGGCTCAATGCGGTCATCCATCGGATGGACGACATGGCGCGCCAGGCGGCCAAGTCGGTGGCCGCAGGGCCGCTCCAGGGCGTGCCGTTCCTGCTCAAGGATATCGGCGCGCACTGCGCCGGCGCACCTTACTGGGCGGGCAGCAAAGTGCTCAAAGGATACGTGCCCGATCATGACACCGAGCTCACGCGGCGTTTCAAGCGCGCCGGCCTGATCATCTGCGGCAAGACCAACACGCCGGAGTTCGGCTTCGATTCCTCGACCGAGCCCGATCTGTTTGGCGCGACCCGCAACCCCTGGGATACCGGGCGCACCGCCGGCGGCTCGAGCGGCGGCTCGGCGGCGGCCGTTGCCGCCGGCATCGTCCCCATCGCCCACGCCAACGATGGCGGCGGTTCCATCCGCATCCCGGCGGCGGCCTGCGGTTTGGTGGGGCTGAAGCCGACCCGCTTGCGCAACCCCTGGGGCCCCGATGCCGGCGATGTCGCCTTCGGGCTCGCGGTCGAACACGTCGTGACACGCAGCGTGCGGGACTCGGCGGCGGTCCTCGATGCCACTGCCGGCGACGAGATCGGGATGCCTTACGCGCCGCCGGGGAAGGAGCGGCCGTTCCTCGAGGAGGCGGGGCGCGAGCCCGGACGGCTCCGCATCGCGTTCACTACGGCCGCAATGGCCGGTGATCCGGTGGATCCGGAGTGTGTCGCGGCGACGCGCCAGGTCGCCCGTCTACTCGAGGATCTCGGGCACTTCGTCGAGGAGGAGGCTCCGCGTTTCGCCGATACCGACCGCACGGCGGCGAATGACCTGTTCAAGATCCTCGCCTCGGCCCTCAACGCCGCGAACATGATCGAGTTCGAGAAGCTCACCGGCCGGCCGTCCCGGCTCGAGGACGTCGAGATATCGTCGCGCGCCTGCATCGAGTATGGCCGCACCCTCACCGCGATCGATCTGATCCAGGCGGTCAACCGGATGCACCGCATCGGGCGGGTCATGGCGCGCTTCCTGCAGAAGTACGACATCCTGCTGACCCCCTCGTTGGCGGCGCCGCCGATCCCGCTCGGTCACCTCGCGCCGCGCAATCCGGACCTCGATGGCCACATCCGCAACATCTTCGGGTTTGCCGCCTTCACCCCGCTCGCCAACGTGAGCGGTCAGCCGGCCATCAGCCTGCCGCTCAATCAGAGCGCGGGCGGGCTCCCCGTCGGCGCCCACTTCACGGCGCGGTTTGGCGAGGAGGGGCTCTTGTTCCGGCTCGCCGCCCAACTGGAGGCGACGCAACCCTGGGCGGACCGGCACCCGGCCAGCTACGGCTGAGCCGCAATCGCCACGCGTGGCGGGTCGTCAGAGATCGGCGGCGTGCGGTGCGACCAGCGGCAGCGAGAAGGCGACGACCGTGCCGACCTCGCCGTTGGGCATGGCCCAGATGCGCCCTCCGTGCGCCTCGATGATGGTGCGCGAGATGCTGAGGCCCATGCCCATGCCGTTGCGCTTGGTCGTGAAAAACGCATCGAAGATGCGCTCGGCCTCGTCGGGCGGCAGGCCGCAGCCGCGGTCGGCGATGCGGACCTCGATGCCGGCCGAGCCGAGCGCACTCGCGACGTGGATCCGGCGTTTCGGCCGCGGCGCGCCGCGCATGGCGTCGTTGGCGTTGCGGAAGAGATTGAGCAGAACCTGTTCGATCTCGATCTGGTTGACCGCGACGGCCGGAAGGCCGGCGGCGAGGTCGAAGCCAACATCGACCTGATCGCGGGCCTCCGCTTCCACCAGGCTCCAGGCCGACAGGATGACCTTGTTGATGTCCGCCTGCGCGGTGCGGCGGGTGCTCTTGCGCACGAACTTGCCAATGTGCGCGATGATCTGACTCGCCCGGTTTGCCTGGAACGAGATCTGCTCCAACGCGTAGCGAAACTCGCTCGCCCCGGGTTCCGCAAAGGTGCCGAGGCGGCGCTGCGAACCGCGGGCGTAGTTGTTGATCGCGGCAAGCGGCTGGTTCAGCTCGTGGGCCAGCGCGGACGCCATCTCGCCCATGGTGCCGAGCCGGGCTACGTGCGCAAGCTCTGAGTGGCGCTGGCTCTCCTTCGCCTCGGCTTCCTTCTGCGCCGTGATGTCGGTGATCCAGCCGAAAAAACCCCGCACCGCTCCGCTCTCGTCGATGTCGGGGACACACGTGAAGTCGACGTGGCGCTCGCCGCTCGGGTAATCGCCGCGGCGCTGGCCGCGCACGCGGTGGCCCGCGAGCGCCGCCTCGATGAAAGGCTTCGAGCGCTCGTAGTCGCGCTCCGCCAGGAGGTCGCGCAGGCGCAGCCCGATGATCTGGGCGCGCGGCACGAGGAACCAGTCCTCGTAGGTCCGGTTCACGAAGCGATACCGCTCTTCGGAGTCGACGTACGAAATGCAGGCCGGCAGCGCGTCGGTGATGACACGCATGCGCTGCTCGCTGGTGCGCAGCTCCTGCTCGGCCGCCTTCAGACTCGTGATGTCCTGCGACACCCCGACGATGCCGATAACCTCCCCGCGCCCGTTGTGATAGGGCGACTTGGTCGTCAGCCGAGAGGTCACGCCCGCCCCGAAATCGAGGGCCTCCTCGAACGCCTGCTTGTGGCCGGTTTCCAAAAGCAGGCGATCACCGGCCTCGATGATGGCGGCGGTCTCGGCCGGTGCGACCTCGCGATCGCTGTGCCCGATCAAAGCCTCGCGCGAGAGCCCCATCGCGTCGGCCGTGGCGCGATTGGCCATGATGTAGCGCCCGGCGCGGTCCTTGACGAAGATCGGGTCGGAGGCGCTGTCGAAGACGGCATTGAGGATCTCCTCGCGCTGACGCAAGGCGTCCTCGGCCTGTCGCCGCTCGGCGATCTCCGCCCGCAGCGCGCGGTTGGCCGCGGTCAGCGCTTCGGTACGCTCGGCCACCCGCCGCTCCAGCTCGGCGTTGAGCGCCCGGCTCTCGCGCTCGGCACGTTTTTGTGCCGTGACCTCGATGATCACGGCAATGCCCTCGACCACCTCGCCCGCGTCGTTGCGGGCGCCGAACGCCGAGACCAGCACCTCGATGACTTCGCCCGTCGCCTTGATGAAGCTGTAGGGTGCCTCGTGCGTGAGTCCGGTGCGAAAGAACTGCGGAATCACGCTCGAGAGGGCGTATGCCCGCGATTCCGGGCTAAGGAAGTCGGTGAACGGGCGGCCGATGACAGCGGCGCGGGTGTAGCCCATAACGCGCAGCCAGGTCTCATTCACGCGGATGAGGCGCGCCCGGCGATCGACCGACTGCATCATGACGGGCGCTTTTTCGTAGAGGTCGCGATAGCGCCACTCGCCGCCCTCCCGGCCGGCGCCAGCCACCGCCGGTTCCGTGCCGCGTGCGCCCCGTGCACCGCTCGATGGCGCCGGTGATTCTTTCGCTGCCCCCGCAGCAGACGTGGCCTCGGACTGCCCTTCGATCATGGCCTTCACAGCGCGATCTGGGTGCCATCCTAGCACGTTCCGGGGTTCGGGCGGGGACATCGGAGGTGGCCGCGGCCTGCTGCGGCACGGCCGCTGCGCGCTCGTCCGCACATGAGGACAACCCGCTATCACAGCCTGGCAACGATCGCTCCACGACGCCGATCACGGCGCCGTTGCGAAGCGCCGCAGCCGTGACGCCCGTCATTCAACGTCAAATGCTCTTTCGATAGGGTAAGGACCGTACCGCGCGCCGGATCCGGTAGAGCCGGGTAGCGATCGCCATGAAACCCAGACTGCTTGTCACCGCCGCGACGCTACCCCGCTTCGCCGGCGATCCGGAACCGCGCTTCGAGCTCGATCTGGCGCGCGCCCTGACCGCCCGCTTCGAGGTCACCGTCCTCGCCCCGGCCGATCCCGCCGCAGCCCTGGAGGATATGGTCGAGGACGTGCGCATCCTGCGCTATCGGTACGCTCCGGCCCGCAACCTCGATCGCCTGGCCTATCCCGGCGCCATCGTGCCACGGCTCAAGCGCCAGCCGCTCTACCTGGCCCTGGTCCCGTTCCTGATCGCGGGACTGCGCCGCGCCGTCAGCTGATGCGCGAGGCGGGAGCGCTTCGACTGCGTTCACGCGCACTGGCTGTTGCCCCAGGGCCTGGTTCAGGCCGCCTTCTTTTCCTCGCCGGCCGATCCGCCCTATGTCGTGACCGGACACAACGCAGACGTCTATGGCAACGGCGCGCTCACCACCAGGCTCCAAGGTCTGGCGCTGCGCCGGGCCGCCGCCATCACCGTCGTTTCCGAGCACCTCCGCGACTTTCTCGCCGCCCGCTTCCAGCCCTGGCTCGACGGCACGACGATCAGGGTGTTGCCGATGGGCGTGGCTACCGAGGCCTTCCGCCCGCGCTACCGTGACGACGGTTGGGCGGAGCGCAACCACCTTACCCGCCCGGTCATCTTGTTCGTGGGGCGGCTCGCCGCGGACAGAGGCATCGACCACCTGCTCCGCGCCATGGCGCAAGCGCCGCTCGCCGGCAGCGGTGCGACTCTCGTGTTGGTCGGTGAGGGGCCGGAGCGCGCCAGGATGGAAGCAATGGTCGCGGCCCTCGGCATCGCCTGCCGGGTGCGTTTTCTCGGCGACCTGAGCCGCGATAAACTGCGCCTCGTCGCCGCCTCGGCTGACATCGCGTGCGCACCCCCAACGGTGAGTGCTCGCGGCGTGCGGGAAGGCCTCCCCACCGTGCTGCTCGAGGCCGCGGCGAGCGGGCTGCCGCTCGTCGCCACCCGGGTGGGCGGAATCCCAGAGTTCGTGAAGGACGGCGCCATGGGCTTCGTCGTGCCCGAGCGCGACTCGACCGCCCTCGGCCAGGCGCTCAATCGTCTGGCCCGTGAGCCCTGTCCGCGCGCTCGCTATGGTTAGGCGGCCCGGCGCGCCATGATCGCGCACGGTTGGCGGCATGTGGGGGAGCGCTATGCCGCCGTGTTCGAAGAGGTCATCCGCCGCCACAGGGTGCTCCCGCATGACGAGCCGTCGCGCGGGGTCTCGGAGCGCGTCGGCGTCGCGCCGCACTGATGGCTCTCGGCGCCTCGATCGCTGGCGACGTTGGACAGGATCGCGCCGCGATGCGCGGCGGCCTCGAGGAAGGCGTTGGGCAATCCCTCGCGCGTCGCCGTGCTCACCACGATCCAGCTCTCATCGAGGATGTCGAACAGACGGCGCGAGGCAAACTGGTCGATCAGGCCCGGCATCTCCAGGTTGGGCAGTCCGCCAAGCGCCGCCGCAGCGTGTCCGCCGGGCTGAACACCGCCGCGGCCCGCCGCACCGCGCGTGACCAGTCCGCGGATAGCTCAGCACGGTGACGCCGTCGAGCACTTCGACGGGGCGCTGCCACGCCCGCCGCGGCACGATCGCCACGGCCTCAATACGGCGCGCGAGGAGCTCCCTGGTGATGGTGCGGGTGGCACGGCCGAATCCGCCGCAAGCGCCGAGGGCGAAGAACTCGGCGACGATGACGCAGACGCGCATCGCGGCGAACGTAGCCGCGGCGTGCGCCACGCGCCAGCACGACGATCGCATGGCAGAGAGGCACGGCACGGCGGTGGCCGGGATCGCCCGGGATCGCCATGCCATGGCGCGCTGTGGCAGGATGTGCCGACCGGAGGTAGCGGCGTGGGCATGAGCCCAGACGACCCCTTCACAGCCTTGCGCGCCGAAATGGTCGAGATCATCGCCCGCTATGCCGAGGTGTCGGGCGACACGATCGGCAAGGTGGCGCTGGCTCCGCGCGTGATGGCGGCGATGAACGCGGTGCCGCGCCACGCCTTCGTCCCCGCTGAACTGCGCGCCTACGCCTACCACGACACGCCGCTGCCCATCGGCTTCGACAAGACGATCTCACAGCCCTTCATCCTCGCGCTCATGACCGATCTGCTCGAGGTCGAGCCCGGCGCCAAGGTCCTTGAGGTGGGCACCGGACTGGGCTATCACGCAGCAGTGCTGTCCCACCTCGGCGCCGCGGTCTATTCGGTCGAACTGGTGCCGGAGCTCGCCCGCGAGGCGGAGCCACGACTGCGTGCCGAGGGCTTCAGCACGATCGCATTGCGTACTGGCGACGGCACCGCCGGCTGGCCGGATCACGCGCCGTTCGACCGCATCAGCGTCGCCGCGGCGTCCGATCTCATCCCCTCGCGCCTCCTGATGCAGTTGCGGCCCGGCGGCATCATGGTCGTACCGACCGGCCTCGAGGACAGCCAGGTGCTGACGGTGGTGCGCAAGGACGCCCAGGGCAGGGTGCGCGCGCAGGGCATCATGCCGGTGCGTTTCGCGACGCTCATGGTCAGCCACTAGAACGAGGAGCGCCAACATGAAACCGAGCACGGACGGCTCCGAGGTGTCGATCGACTTTCCGGACAAGGCCTACATGGGCGCCTTCGGGCACAACTCGGGCTTCGAGGCCAAGACCGATCCGGAGGGCGTGGTCATCAAACTCATCCGGCCGGGCGAGGACCGGCGCGTGGTCGGCTTCCACATCCACTCCTACCTGTTCGCCGATATCCTCGAGGAGATCGCGGCCGCGATCGCGGCGGCCCCGCCAATCGATGGGGCGCACGGCGAGCCGCTCGAGCACTCGGTCGAGGCGCTGCTCAAGGCGTTGCGGCACCGCGAAGCGCCGCGCCGGCGCCGTGCCCGGAGCGGCGGCTTGCGCGAGACATGAGGGCGCTCATCCAGCGCGTCGGGGAGGCGCGCGTCACGGTCGGCGCGGAGACCATCGGCGCGATCAGCCGCGGCCTCCTTATCCTCCTCGGCGTCGCCGCGAGCGACGGCGAGAGGGAGGCCGAGTTCCTGGCCCGCCGCATCGCCGCGCTGCGCATCCTCGCGGACGATGCCGGCAAGATGAACCGTTCGGTGGTCGATGCCAAGGGCGGCGCCCTGGTGGTGAGCCAGTTCACGCTGTGCGCCGACCTGACGCGCGGCAACCGCCCGGGGTTCTCCTACGCCGCGCGGCCGGAACAGGCGGAAGCGCTCTACGGCTACTTCTGCGACCAGCTCGCGAGCCACGGCGTGCCCATCGCCTGCGGCCGCTTCGGCGCCGACATGCAGGTCGGCCTCGTCAACGACGGCCCGGTGACGATCTGGATGGATACCGCCGAGCTGATGCAGCCCGGCGCCAGCTAGCGCCCGGTATCCCCGCGCCGTGGGTTCGCCGCGCCGATGGCGGCGGTGCCGTCCTGTCGAGCCGCGGTGGTCTTGGCGCCATAGCCGCACACATCGGCGATCGCGCAGCGCGGACAGTCCGGCCGGCGCGCCTTGCACACGTAGCGGCCGTGCAGGATCAGCCAGTGATGGGCGTTGCGCCGATAGGGCGCCGGCACGACCCTCTCGAGCCGGCGCTCGACGGCGAGCGCGGTCTTTCTGACGGCCAGACCGGTGCGGTTGGCCACCCGGAAGATGTGGGTGTCGACGGCGATCGTCGGCTGGCCGAAGGCAACGTTGAGGACGACGCTCGCGGTCTTGTGGCCGACACCGGGGAGCGCTTCGAGCGCCTTGCGCGTTCTCGGCACGGCGCCGCGATGGCGGGCGCGCAGCATCGCGGACAGGCGCACGATGTTCTTGGCCTTGGTGTTATAGAGGCCGAGCGACTTGATGTGCGCGGCAATGCCGGCCTCGCCGAGCGCCACCATCTTCTCGGGCGTGTCCGCGGCGGCGAACAGGCCGGGCGTGACCTTGTTGACGCCGACGTCGGTCGACTGCGCCGAGAGGACGACGGCGATCAGCAGCGTGAACGGGCTCTCAAACTCAAGCTCGCTCCTCGGGTTCGGGCGGGCGCGCCTGAGGCGCCGGAACAGCTCCCGGACATCGGCCGGTTTCATCGCCCAACCATAGCCGCCGCGCCGCCCCGGGCAAGCGACGGATTGCCGAGGGCGAGGACCGTCCCCTAGGATGCCGCAGTGAACGTGACCACCGAAGAGCAGTCCCTCCTGTTCGACGCGGTGCTCTATCCGCACCGCTCGCTCGGCCCCGCCGGCTTCTGGCTGCTCATGGGCTTCGTCTCGGCGGTGAGCTTCGCCGCGGGGACGGCGTTCTATCTCGCGGGCGCCTGGCCCGTCGTCGGCTTCCTCGGCCTCGACATCGTGCTCATCTACCTGGCGTTTCGCGCCAACTATCGTGCGGCACGCGTGCGCGAGACGCTCGAGCTGCGGTCCTCCGAGCTGAGGGTGCGGCGGCTCGGCGGGCGCGGCGAGGTGCTGCGCGAGTGGACGTTCCAGCCCTACTGGCTGCGCGTCGAGATCGATGAGCCGCCGCAGCACCACAGCCAGCTCGCGCTGTGCTCGCACGGCCGCCGGCTGGTCGTGGGCGCCTTCCTCACCCCGGGGGAGCGGCTGGAGGTGGCGCAGGCGCTGCGCCGCGCGCTCGGCCGCTGCGCACCCGCACCGGGCTCGGCGTAGTCACGCCGCGCTAGCGCCCGCCGTTCATGACAGCGAACGGCTGGCCGGGATGCGGTAGGTGTCCTGCCACGGGCGCAGCCGCTCGAACGCCGCGCTCGCCGCCAGCACGTCCGAATCGGCATAGCGTCGGCCGATGATCTGCATGCCGACGGGGAGCTTCTCGGGCGACAGGCCGGCCGGGATCGAGGCCGCCGGGTGGCCCGAGAAATTGACGAAGTAGGTCATGCACCAGCCGATCAGCGGATCGACCGCCTCGCCGTTGATCTCTTTCGGCCCCATGGTGTTGCCATCGTTCGTGTTCTTCACCGGCAGGCAGGCGAGGGTGGGCGTGACCAGGAGGTCGTAGCGGTTCAGCACGCCCTGGATGGCGTCGTAGATCTCGGTCCGCATCTCGAGGTCGCGGTAGAAGTCCTCGGCCGTCATGCGCTGGCCGATCTCGACCCAGTGCAGGTACTCGGGCGGGAAGTCGCCGCGATGGTCCTTGAGGAGATCGTGCCCCGCCGCCTTCAGGCCGGCGAAGGCGCGGTTGCCGATCGGCTGTACCATGCGGCACCACAGATCGCTCAGCTCGCGCTGCGAGCGCTTGATGCCGAGCTTGACCGGCTCGACCCGGGCGCCCGC
>VGEJ01000049.1 GCA_016869335.1 Alphaproteobacteria bacterium
TCAGCTCGCGGCAGACCTGTTCCCAGTGCACGGAACCGAGGCGCTGCCAAACCACATGCTCATCGTTGATGTGCGGGACGAAGCTCTCGTCGGAGTCATAGACGAAGGCCATGCCCCCGGTCATGCCCGCGGCGAAGTTGTCGCCGACCGGACCGAGGATTACCACCGTGCCGCCGGTCATGTACTCGCAGCCGTTCGTGCCGCAGCCCTCGACCACCGTAACCGCGCCCGAGTTGCGCACCGCAAAGCGCTCGCCGGCCTGCCCGGCAGCGTACAGCTCGCCCCCCGTTGCGCCGTACAGCACCGTGTTGCCGACGATCACGTTCCGATAGCTCACGAGCGGGCTCGAGGGGATCGGGCGGACCACGATGGCGCCGCCCGAGAGGCCTTTGCCGACATAGTCGTTGGCCTCGCCGAACACCTCGAGCCTGAGGCCCTGGACCGCGAATGCGCCGAGCGACTGACCGGCGGAGCCGCGCAGCCGCACCGTGATGTGGCCCGGCGCGAGCCCGTTCATGCCGAACCGCCGCACGATCTCGGAGGACAGCTTGGTGCCGATCGCGCGCTGCGTGTTGCGGATGTTGTAGGCGAGCTGCATCTTCTCGCCCGAATCGAACTCCGCGCGCGTGTCCTCGATCATCTGGGCATCGAGCGTCTCGAGCACCTCGTTGCGCCCGACGACCGTGCACCGCATGCCATCCGGCCCGGGGTCCGCCCGCACCAGCAACGGGTTGAGATCGAGATCGTCGAGGTCCGGGCTGCCGCGACTGACCTGGGTCAGCAGATCGGTGCGCCCGACGACGTCATCGAGCGAGCGGGCGCCGAGCAGCGCCAGGATCTCGCGCACCTCCTCGCCGATGAAACTGAACAGATTGACGACCTTCTCGGGCGTGCCCTCGAACCTCTCGCGCAGCGCCGGATCCTGCGTGCAGATCCCGACTGGGCAGGTGTTGGAGTGGCACTGGCGCACCAGGATGCAGCCCATGGCGACGAGCGAGGTGGTGCCAATCCCGTACTCCTCGGCACCCATGAGCGTGGCCATGACCACGTCGCGCCCGGTCTTGATGCCGCCATCGACCCGCAACCGAACCCGATGGCGCAGCCGGTTGAGGGTGAGCACCTGGTGAACCTCGGTCAGCCCGAGCTCCCAGGGCACGCCGGCGTACTTGATGCTCGACTGCGGGCTCGCGCCGGTACCGCCGCAATGGCCGGAAACGAGAATCACGTCGGCCTTGGCCTTGGCGACGCCTGCGGCGACGGTGCCGATGCCGGCCTCGGCGACCAGCTTGACGCACACCCGTGCGATCGGATTGACCTGCTTGAGGTCATAGATGAGCTGCGCGAGATCCTCGATCGAGTAGATGTCGTGGTGCGGCGGCGGCGAGATCAGCGTCAGGCCCTCGGTCGCGTGGCGCAGCCGCGCGATCTCGGCGCTCACCTTGAAGCCGGGGAGTTGGCCCCCCTCGCCTGGTTTTGCCCCCTGCGCGATCTTGATCTCGATCTCGGTGCAGTTGTTCAGGTACTCGATGGTGACGCCGAAGCGCGCCGAGGCGATCTGCTTGATCCGCGAGTTGGCGTTGTCGCCGTTCGGCCGCGGCCGTGCGCGCGCCGGGGCCTCGCCACCCTCGCCGCTGCACGATTGGGCGCCGATGCGGTTCATCGCGATCGCGAGCGTCTCGTGCGCCTCCTTGGAGAGCGCGCCGTGCGACATGCTGCCCGAGCCGAACCGGCGCCGGATGCTGGTGATCGACTCGACCTCCACGAGCGGAACCGGCGGGGCCTTGGGCGCAAACTCCAGGAGATCGCGCGGGCTCACCGGCGGCAGTGCGGCGACGCCCTCGGTGTACTTCCTGTAGAGGCTGAAGGAATCTCGCGCGACGGCGGTCTGCAGCAGGTGAATCAGCCGGCCGTCGAAGGCGTGGGCCTCGCCGTTGCGGCGGTAGCGGTATATCCCGCCGATCGGCAGCACCCCCGGTTCGAGAAACGCGCGGCGATGGAGCTCGAGCGCGCGGCGATGGATGCCGGGCAACCCGATGCCCGAGATGCGCGAGGTCACGCCCGGGAAGAACTCGCCGACCAGTGTCCGCGACAGGCCGACCGCCTCGAACATGCGGCCGCCGCGATAGGAGCTGATCACCGAGATGCCCATCTTCGAGATGATCTTGAGCAGCCCCTCGTCGACCGCCTTCTTGAAGCGGTCGCGGCACTCGGCTAGGCCGAGCCCGGCGAACAGCCCGCGCGCGTGGCGATCGGCGATCGTTGCCTCGGCGAGGTAGGCGTTGACCGTGGTCGCGCCCATGCCGATGAGCACCGCGAAGTAGTGGACATCGAGGCACTCGGCCGAGCGGACATTGAGCGACGCGAACGTGCGCAGCCCCTCGGCGACGAGATGGGTGTGCACCCCTGCCACCGCCAGGATCATGGGCACCGCGGCACGGCCCGGGGAGATGTGTTCATCGGTCAGAAAGATGTAGGCGCAACCGCCGCGCACCGCGTCCTCCGCCTCGCGGCGAATGCGCTCGAGGGCCCGGCGCAGCGCATCCTCGCCCTCATCGGTGGCGAACGTACAATCCACCTCGAGGGCGTTCGTGTGCACCCAGGCGCGCAGCGTCTCGTAGCTCTGGCTCAAGAGCACCGGCGACTCGTAGATGAGAATGTCGAGTTGGCTCGGGTCCTGGTCGAGCATGTTGACCAGGTTGCCGAGGCGGGTCTTGAGCGACATCACGCGGCGCTCGCGGAGCGAGTCGATCGGCGGATTCGTGACCTGACTGAATTTCTGGCGAAAGAAGTGATGCAGGCCGCGGTAGCGCCGCGACAGCACGGCGATGGGCGTATCGTCGCCCATCGATCCCACCGCCTCCTTGGCGTCCTCCACCATCGGCTGGAGGATGAGCTCGACCTCCTCGATGCTGTAGCCGGCGGCCGCCTGGCGGCGGCGCAGATCGTCGCGGTCGGCGATCAGGGGCGGTCCGGCCGGTGCCGGCATCAGGCTGTCGGCATGGGTGATGTTCTTGACCCACTCGTGATAGGGCTGCTCGGCGGCGAGCTTGTCCTTGAGCGCGCGGTCGCGATAGAGCTGGCCCGCAGCGAGATCGACCGCGAGCATCTGACCGGGTCCGACCCGCCCCTTTTCGACGACATTGCCCTCGGGGATCGGGACCATGCCGGCCTCCGAGCCGACGAACAGCAGGCCATCGCCGGTGAGGGTGTAGCGCAGCGGCCTGAGCCCGTTGCGATCCATCCCCGCGATCACCCAGCGGCCGTCGGTGGCGGCGAGCGCCGCCGGTCCATCCCACGGCTCCATGATGCTGTTGCAGTAGGCATAGAGTGCGCGGTGTGCCTCCGGCATCGTCGTCTTGTTCGACCACGATTCCGGGACCAGCACGGTCTTGGCGAGCGGCGCCGAGCGTCCCGCGTGCACCAGCACCTCGAACACCGCATCGAGTGCCGCCGAGTCGGAGCCGCCGGCCTGGATGATGGGCTTGATCTCCTCGGCGAAGTCGCCGAAGGCGTCCGAGGCCATGCGGATCTCGTGGCTCTTCATCCAGTTGACGTTGCCCGAGAGGGTGTTGATCTCGCCGTTGTGGGCGAGCATGCGGAAGGGCTGTGCCAGCCTCCAGGTGGGAAACGTGTTGGTCGAATAGCGCTGATGGAAGATCGCGAAGTTCGAGACGAAGCGCTCGTCCAACAGATCGGGATAGAAGGCGGTGAGCTGCTCGGCCAAGAACATGCCCTTGTAGATGAGCGAGCTGCACGACAGGGAGCAGATGTAGAAATCGGCGATGTGCGCGGCCAGCGCCGCATGCTCCATGCGCCGGCGCATGATGTAGAGATGGCGGTTGAACGCGGCCTCGCCCTCTCGCAGGCGGCCGGCGATCATGACCTGCTCGATCTCGGGACGGGTAGCGTTGGCCACCTCGCCGACGACCGCGGGATCGACGGGCACCTGGCGCCAGCCGTAGATGCGGTAGCCGAAACGCAGGACTTCCGACTCGACAATGCCGCGGCAGGCCTCCTGCGCGCCGAGATCGGTGCGCGGCAGGAAGACCATGCCAACCGCAATCCGCCCGTCCTCCGGTGCATGCCCGATGCGCGCCACGTGGGCGCGGTAGAAGTCCTGCGGGATCTGGACGTGGATGCCGGCGCCATCGCCGGTCTTGCCGTCGGCGCCGACCGCGCCGCGGTGCCACACCGCCTTGAGCGCAGCGATCCCCGCGGTGACCACCTCGCGCCGCGGCTGGCCATTGACCGCGGCGACGAAGCCGACACCGCACGCGTCGTGCTCGTCGGCCGGATCGTAGAGCCCGCCCGCGTTGAGACGCCGCGCGTTCGCGCGCCACGCCGCGACGAATGCGGCCCCGGCGCTCGCCGCATTGGATGGGAGGGACGAGACCCGCTCTGCCGCATCGCTCATGCGTTGGGCTCCGGATAGAACTCGGGATCGACGATTTGCTCGGCGCTGTAGGGACACTCGGCCGGGAGGCACTGCTTTGCCAGACGCGTCTGTTTCGCCGCCCGCGCGCGAGCAAGCGCATACTGACGCGCCAGATTCTCCGGCCGGAGTTCGTGACGCATGCTCGGCATCTCCGATAGAAGCTCCTGCAACTGGCTCCGGGCTTCGTCGGTCGAGTTGCTCCAACTGGCGGAACGCCGAGCGTCCTGGAACTGCCACTTCAGTAGGTGAAGGAGGAGGTTCCGCAGGTGGCTCGCGAACTCGCGCCGATCCGATCTCGCCCAGCCGTCAAGCTCCTCTGCGATGTACGCGCTGTCGATGTCGGTGGCGCCCCGACGCAACGCTTCGGCCTGCTCCCTCAGCCACCGCGCGTAGTCGATTTCGTACTCGCGCGACACATCAACCGCCGTTGGGCCGGCATCGAAGATATCCAGGTACACCACGTTGCCGAACACGATGTGGATCAGCCGGAAGCGGCCGAGCAGGTCGTTGGGCCGCCCAAGATCAGCCAGAATCCTCTCGCTGTCCAAAAGGCCGCTGGCGGCATCCCCAGAGACAAGGAGATCGCAGGGTCGCCTTCGAGCTTCGTCCTTGAACTCCTGGACCTTCTCCGCGATCGCGTCGCGGATCGCTCTCTCCGGGGCTGAGATCACATGGTGCGCCGCAAGCGCCGGCTCGGAAAGACGAGCTGGCGGGTCGGCCCGCGTGAGCCAAACCGGGTACTTCTCTTCACCTGCCTCAATCACCTCAAGGCTGAGGGAGGGCGCTGCCTCACATGCAAGCCTGAAGTCCGGCTCGCGTTCGCCGCCATTCTCGGCGACGACCGTACAGGGAAAGCGTAGCGCACCGGTCTTCCTCCAGGCGACCAGCAGCCGGCGGAGAACGTAGTCCTCCTTGTCCCCTTTGCTACGCCTGAATGGGCCGATGCGCGGTCCAACGCAGGCGCCGACGCTGCCGAGGTCGTCGGAAAACGTCTCGGCACTGCGAAGCGTTCGCTCCCAGCGCACGGACCGCGACTTGGCACCGCGTGCCGTGGCAGCCATGCCTCTCCTCACGCCGCGCGCTTCCCTGCGGCGGCCTTGCTCGTGATGTAAGCGTGCATCGCCGCCGCCGCATCGCGGCCATCGCGGATCGCCCACACCACGAGCGAGGCGCCGCGCACGATGTCCCCCGCCGCGAAGATGCCTGGCTCGCTCGTCATCAGGGTCCGCCGGTCGACCTTGAGCGTACCCCAATCGGTCAGCGCGAGCGAGGTATCGGCGAACGTCGCCGCCATGTCCTCGGGGTCGAAGCCCAGCGCCAGGATCACCAGGTCGGCGTCTAGGGTGAAGCCAGCACCCGGTACCAGTTGCGGGGTCTGACGGCCGCTGGCATCGGGCGTCCCCAAGCGCATGCGCTGGACCCGCACGGCGCGCACCGTGCCCTCGCCCAGGATGGCCTCGGGCACCGTGAGCCAGACGAACTCCACCCCCTCCTCCTCGGCGTGCTGCACCTCGCGCATCGATCCCGGCATGTTGGCGCGATCGCGCCGGTAGAGACACTTGACCGATTTGGCGCCTTGACGCACGGCGGTGCGCACGCAGTCCATGGCCGTATCGCCGCCACCGACGACGACGACGTGCTTGGCCGCGGCGTTGAGCCGGCCGTCGTCGAATGCCGGGACGGCGTCACCGAGGCCCTTGCGGTTGCTGGCCGTGAGATAGGTCATCGCCGGCACGACGTTATCGAGCCCGACTCCGGGCACCATCAACCCGCGCGCCCGGTAGACGCCGGTCGCGACGAGGAGCGCCGCATGGCGTTTGCGCAGGGCGCCGAGGGACACATCCCTCCCAACGGCGCAGCCTTGGTGGAAGGCGATGCCGCCGGCGCCGAGCAGCGCCGCACGGCGCAGCACCACCGACTTTTCCAGCTTGAAGTTGGGAATGCCGTAGATGAGGAGGCCGCCGGTGCGGTCGTAGCAGTCATAGACGTGGACCTGGTAGCCGAGCAGGCGGAGCTGTTCGGCCGCGGCAAGCCCGGCCGGGCCGGCGCCGACGATGCCAATGCTTTCGGGACGCTCGTGAACGGGCTTCGGCGCCTGCACCCAGCCGTTCGCGAACGCCGTCTCCACGATGTAGTTCTCGACCGCACCGATGGTGACGGTGCCGAAGCCCTTCTCGATGACGCAGTTACCCTCGCACAGCCGATCCTGCGGGCAGATGCGACCGCACACTTCGGGCATGTTGTTGGTGGCAGCGGCCATCTCGTAGGCCTCGCGCAGCCTTCCGGCGGCGGTCAGCATGAGCCAGTCGGGGATGTTGTTGTGCAGCGGGCAGTGAATCTGGCAGAACGGAATCCCGCACTGCGAACAGCGCGAGGCCTGCTCGGCCGCCCGCTCGACCGCGAAGGTGCCGAAGATCTCGTGGAAGTCGCGGCGCCGCTCGAGGGCATCTCGTTTGGCCGGCGTGGCGCGCTCGAGGCGCACGAACTTGAGCATGCGCTGTGCCACAGTGTCCTCCCAGGGCGCTGCTTCGAGCGAATAATACGTCAGATCATATGACGTAATCTCGACCTAACTGTCCACCACAATTGCACTGGACCGACGGATGGAACCACCGCAAGGCTTGGATCGTCTCGAATCGGATCTAATTGCGTCGCCTTGAAGCCCTCACCGGCGCCTATGGAGGTGCTATAAAGCCGCGCATGCCGCTCCTCCAGATTGCCGTCCTCGCCGTCGTACAGGGGATTACCGAGTTCTGGCCGATCAGTTCCTCGGCCCATCTCATCCTCACCCCCGTCGTATTCGGCTGGGTCGACCAGGGCCTCGCGGTCGATGTCGCGGTGCACGTCGGCACCATGCTCGCGGTGATCGCTTACCTGCATCGCGACATCTGGCTGGTCGTGCCCGGCGTCTTCGAGTTGGTTCGCGGCCGATCGAGCCTCGGCGCCCAGCGCGCGTGGCACATCATTATCGGGGCACTCCCCGTAATTGCGCTGGGCGGCGTGTTGCAGCTCTCGGGCGCCATGACCGAGCTGCGCGACCCGGGCCTGATCGGTTTCACCCTGCTCGGCTTCGGCGTCCTCCTCTATCTCGCTGACCGTTTCGGCCCGCACGTGCTTCGCCTCGAGCGGATGACGGCGCGCCATGCCCTCTTGATCGGGCTGGCCCAGGCGGTCTCGCTCATTCCCGGGACGAGCCGATCCGGCATCACCATCACGGCGGCCAGAGCGCTCGGCTTCGAGCGCCGTGAGAGCACACGGTTCTCGATGCTCATCGCGCTGCCCGCCATCGCTGCCGCCGGCATTCTCTTGGGCATCGAGGTCGCAATGAGCGACGACGTGATGCTGGGCCTCGACGCGCTGGCGGCGGGGATGGTCGCGTTCCTCACCGCACTGGTGGCGATCGCGCTGATGATGCGCTGGCTGGCGCGCGCCACCTTCACGCCGTTCGTGGTCTATCGTGTCGTACTCGGCGCCGGCCTGCTGATCTGGGCCTACGCTTAGGTCCCCGGCCGCCGAACACGACTTGTCAGCGCACGCCGGAACGACCTATCCTCCGCGCATGCGTTGGCGCTCCTGCCGGTGGCTCTCGCTGATCGTCGTGTTGACTCTCGCCTGGGGCGGCGCGGCACCGGACGGTCGTGCCGCCGGTGTCGAGAGGATGATGGCGGCCGCGTCCGGGTGCGACGATGTTTCGTCGAGCGGCGCCTGCGAGCACTGTGGCAATGGCGATGCCATGCCGGCCGCGGCGTGCGCTTCCCTTTGCGGCGTAAGTGCCGCCCCTCCCCCCGGCCTCGCTCAAGCCGCGGTGCTCACCCGTGACGCTGTGACGCCGCTGGTCGCACGCGCCGAGGCCGGACTCCTCGGCCCGCCCGATCCCTATCCGCCCAGACCCGCCATCCTGAGTTGACGCGCGGCAGCTCGCCCGCAGCGAGCGGTCGCGCCACGGCCGACATCTTGCCCGACTATCGGGCAAACCCCTCGCGCGGGATGGCAGACGTTACGATCCCACTGAGGTGTTCAGGAGCCTGCGGCTGGCGCGCCGAAGCGTTGTTCGCTGTCGCTGGTGGCCTGAACGCCCTCGCCTCTAACACCGATGGAGAGACGACGATGCGTATCCTTTACTTGCTGATCCCGATCCTGGGCCTTGGGCTCGCCTCCCCCGCGGTGGGCGGCGAGGCCGGCAGGGACGCGATCCTCTACAAGGACCCGCAGTGCGGCTGCTGCGAGGCGTATGCCGAGTACCTGCGGGAGAACGGCTACTCTGTAAGGGTCGTGCCGACGCATGATCTCTCGCTCATCAAGCAAGAGCACGGCGTACCGGCAGAGTTCGAGGGCTGCCACACCACGCTGATCGATCTCTACGTCATCGAGGGCCATGTGCCGGTCGCGACGCTCGACCGCCTGCTGAGCGAGCGCCCCTTCATCAAAGGCATCTCGCTGTCCGGCATGCCGGAGGGCTCACCCGGGATGAGCGGCCGCAAGACCGAGCCATTCACGATCTACGAGCTCTCCGAGGGCACGCCTCGCGTCTACGCCGTCGAGTGAGCACAGCAGGGAGCCGGGAAGCGGAGCCGTGGCCGAAGGCGATCCCCTGAGCGCCGCGGCCGCTTCCGGCCGTTCGCCCGCGCGATCCGCACGGCGTTTCGGTTTCCTGCTGCCGCTCGCCGCTGCTCCCCTTGCCCTGCGCGCTCCTGGCATCGACTTTTTCGGCCTCGTGCGCCGTGGCGCAGAGCAAGACCGCCGCGGGTCCGTTCTCGCTGATCACCGAGGGCTGGGTGAACGCGACGGGCGGCCAAGTCGCCCCCGATGCAGAAGCGCGCGAGGGTCAGCGCGGGCATTGGTTCGCCGACACGGCGATCCGTCTGCTCGGAGTCCTCACGGTCGCCCCCAAGCACGCCGTCGGCGCGCGCGTCGTGATCGCGGCCAACGGCGACGACGGGCTCGTCTTCGAGCAGGGGACCGGCATGATCCAAGGCCGGTTCGGGCGCTTCGAGGTCGGCCGCCGCCAGGGGCTTCCCGACGTACTGATTGCCGCCGCCCTGGCCGCCGCCATCGCGACCGCGGCCCACGCCCAGACCCATCCCGAGAAACCGACCTACGCGTTCGAGAAGTGATACGGCATCTCGAAGGCTGGCGAGAACGACTGCTTCACCGCCGGCAACTTTTGCGGCGGGACGCAGGAAGTCGATAACGATCCCGCGTTCTGGAAGTACGTGCCGGCCGACAGCTGCCGCGAACTCGGCAGAAGCCTCAGCGCGAAGGACGGCTGAGCGCGCCCGAGACCATCGTCACGCCGGCAGGTGGCTCTGGCTCGCGCCGCCCCGCCGATAGCGCCGGAGAACAGCGGCGGCCATGTCCTCGATCGGGGAGGGCGACATGCCGAGGGCGGAAAAGCCCGGGAACCGCCCGCTCAGGACGTTATCGACCTCGAGCAGCGCGACCTGGTCGCGCGTCAGCGGCGGGACCGGCAGCAGATCGA
Organism: Alphaproteobacteria bacterium; assembly: GCA_016869335.1. Lineage (GTDB taxonomy): Bacteria > Pseudomonadota > Alphaproteobacteria > VGEJ01 > VGEJ01 > VGEJ01. The sequence continues at coordinate 9,915 of VGEJ01000049.1, forward strand.
GCACTGCCGCCTGGACTCGGGCCAGCCAGAACGGCAGCGTGACCAGGAGTCGCCGGCGCCGGGTCAGCGCCAGCACCATCTCGAGGATCTCACGCATGGTGTACACCCGCGGGCCGGCAAGCTCGAAGGTCTGACCCGCTGCTGGCGGGTCGTCGAGGGCGCGCACGACGGCCTCGGCCACATCGCTGACCAGTACCGGCTGAAAGCGGGTGTGGCCGCCGCCGATCAATGGCAACGCCGGCGTCAGCCGAGCAAGGGCACCGAAGCGGTTGAAGAAGTCGTCTTCGGGGCCGACCACGATGCTCGGCCGCATGATGATGGCCGCCGGGAAGGCCGCCCGCACTTCCGCCTCACCGGCGGCCTTGGAACGCGCATAGGCCGACGCCGATTGGGCCGAGGCACCGAGCGCCGAGACATGGACCAAACGGCGGACCTGGGCCGCAGCGGCGGCGCGCGCGATGCGCCCCGGCCCGGCGGCGTGAACCTCGGCGAAGGTCTGGCGCCCGCTCTCGTACAGGATCCCGACCAGATTGATGACCGCCTCGGCGCCGACCACCGCCGCCGCCACCGACGCCTCGTCGCGGACGTTCACCTGAACGGCGGCGATCTGGCCGACATCGCCCATCGGGCGGAGGTGGCCAGCTTCATCGGGGCGCCGCACCGCGACGCGAATGCGCCAACCATCGGCCGCCAAGCGGCGCACGAGGTGTCGCCCAAGGAAGCCCGAGCCCCCGACTACGGTGACGATGCCCCGCGTCATCTCGGGCTCCCGCACAGCATGGCGCGCATCATAGCCGCCCGGAACCGAACCACAAGGGCTGCGGGGCGGCCGGAGCAGCAGACGGGCCGCCCGGTTGGCGTTGACATCCCGGAGTGAGGGAACTACGTGTCATCCCTCGCCCGATGCCCAGGTGGCGGAATTGGCAGACGCGCTAGCTTCAGGTGCTAGTGACCGCAAGGTCGTGGAAGTTCGAGTCTTCTCCTGGGCACCAGCGTCCGCCACCTCATGGCAGTGACCCTACACACGGGCGATCTTCCGGCTGACCTCGACCTCGGCCCGGTGGTCGCCCTCGATACCGAGACCATGGGATTGGAGCCGCACCGCGACCGGCTCTGCCTGGTTCAGCTGTCGGCGGGCGACGGCGATGCCCATCTCGTCCACTTCCCTCCCAATGTGCCAATCGCGGCGCCGCGCCTGGCGGCGCTGCTGTGTGACCCGGGTGTGCTCAAGCTGTTCCACTACGCCCGGTTCGACGTCGCCGTGATGCGCCGCCACCTCGGCGTGGCCAGCGCCCCCCTCTTCTGCACCAAGATCGCCTCCCGGTTGTGCCGGACGTACACCGACCGTCATGGCCTCAAGGACCTCTGCAAGGCGCTCTTAGGGGTCGACCTCAACAAGCAGATGCAGACCTCAGACTGGGGCAGCGCGACGCTCGGGCAAGAGCAGATCGAGTACGCTGCCGAGGACGTTCTCTACCTTCATAGATTGCACGAGCATCTCGATATTCTCTTGTTGCGCGAAGGCCGAACGCAGCTCGCGGCCGCCTGCTTTGCCTTCGTGCCAAGCCGCGCCGAACTCGACCTGCTGGGTTGGGCAGGCGTTGACATCTTCGCCCACTCTTGACCGATCGCGCGGCGCAACCGTGGCCCGAGCGCGTTGCGCCGGACGCGCGGTTCCCCGATAATCCTGGCGATGGGTGAGTTGGCACGCCATTCGCATGGAGACTCGCCATGAGCGGCGCCCCGGGCGGGAGCAGGTCCGCCCCGGCGACGCGCCGCCACAGCCTGATTCTCGACTCTGCGATCGGCGCCCGCGATCTCGCGGCGGCGCGCCGGGTGCTCGAGCTCGAGGCCGCCGGGTTGCGCACCCTCAGCGCGGCGCTCGACCTTCAGTTCGCCACGGCGGTCAGTTTGCTCGCCAGCGCGGTGGGCCGCGTCGTCGTGAGCGGCATGGGCAAGAGCGGCCACATCGCGCGCAAGATCGCGGCCACGATGGCCTCGACCGGCACACCGGCGCTCTACGTCCACCCCGGCGAAGCGAGCCACGGCGATCTCGGCATGATCGACCGCGACAAGGACGTCGTGCTCGTGCTGTCGAACTCGGGCGAAACCGCCGAGCTCGACGACATCGTGGGCTATTGCCGCCGTTTCGCCATCCCGCTCATCGCCATCGTCGGCCGCGGTGCGAGCACGCTCGCCGACGCCGCCTCGGTGGCCCTGGTGGTTCCCGCGGCGCCCGAGGCTTGCCCCATGGGCCTCGCTCCCACCACATCGACCACCGTCATGCTGGCGCTCGGCGACTGCCTGGCAGTGGCGCTGCTGGAGCGCCGTGGTTTCACCCCAGACGACTTCCGCGTCCTGCATCCCGGCGGATGCCTCGGCGGCACCCTGATCCGGGTTGGCGAAATCATGCACAGTGGCGACGCCGTGCCGCTGGCGCCTCCTGATGCCCGCATGGCGGACG
>VGEJ01000050.1 GCA_016869335.1 Alphaproteobacteria bacterium
CGGCTGCGAACCAGCTTGCGGGCGTAGATGTTCACCACCGCCGGGGCGGCCCTGGCGACCACCGGCGCGAAACTCAGGCGGATCTGCTCCGCTGACTCGGGCACCTGCTCGGCGGCCGCTTCGCCACGGAAGGCGACGACGATCGCCAGCGCCACCAGAAGCGCCAGCAGGCACGACCGACACCCGACGGACGGGCGCGGGACCACGCTCTCGGGCGCGGCAAGCCGCGATTTACGCTGCGGCGGGTTCGCCCTCATCGTCTTGCGCGGGCCGCGAACCCGTGCCCTTGGCCTCCGGGTCGCGATCGGCCAGCTCGATCACGGCCATCGGCGCGGCGTCGCCATAGCGGAACCCGGCACGCAGCACGCGCGTGTACCCGCCCCTGCGGTCGGCGTAGCGCGGGGCCAGGGTCTCGAACAGCTTATCGACGACCATCCCATCGCCGAGAAAGGCGATCGCCTGCCGGCGCGCGTGCAGGCCTCCGCGCTTGCCGAGCGTGATGAGCTTGTCGACGATACCCCGCACGTCCTTGGCCTTGGGCACCGTCGTCGTGACCTGCTCGTGCTTGAGGACAGAGGCGGCAAGATTGGCCAACATCGCGCCACGGTGGGCGCTCGGCCGGTTAAACTTTCGTCCGCTCAGTCGATGCCGCATCGCTTCTCTCCGGGTCCACGGCGTTCCCGCGCCGAGTCGGCTAGTAGGGGTGCTCTTCCAGCCGCTTCGCGAGTTCCTCGATATTCTCGGGCGGCCAGTCCTTGACCTCCATCCCGAGGTGGAGGCCCATCTGCGCCAGCACCTCCTTGATCTCGTTCAGCGACTTGCGGCCGAAGTTCGGCGTCCGCAGCATCTCTGCTTCGGTCTTCTGGAGCAGATCGCCGATGTAGACGATGTTGTCGTTCTTGAGGCAGTTGGCGGACCGCACCGACAGTTCCAGCTCATCGACCTTGCGCAGCAGATTGTGGTTGAAACTCGGTAGTTGCTGAGGCTCCTCGCGGGTCTCGACGTGCGGCTCCTGGAAGTTCACGAACAGCTGAAGCTGATCCTGCAGGATGCGGGCGGCGTACGCCACCGCGTCTTCGGGCCGGACGGTGCCGTTGGTCTCCACGCTCATGGTCAGCTTGTCATAGTCGAGCTTCTGGCCCGACCGGGTGTTCTCGACCTTGTAGGTGACCTGCTTGACCGGGCCATAGAGCGCATCGACTGGAATCAGGCCGATCGGCGCGTCCTCGGACCGGTTCTGATCGGCCGGCACATACCCCTTGCCGATCTGCGCGGTCATCTCGACGTGGATCTTGGCGCCCTTGTCGAGCGTACACAGTACCAGATCGGGGTTCATGATTTCGACATCGTGGGGCAGCGTGATCATGCGCGCCCTGACTTCGCCGGGCCCCTCGGCACGCAGCGTGAGCCGTCGCGTGCCCTCGCCGTGCATGCGGACGGCAAGCTCCTTCAAGTTGAGCACGATATCGGTGACATCCTCGCGCACGCCGGGGACGGAAGAGAACTCATGCAGCACACCGTCGATCTGGACCGATGTCACCGCGGCGCCCTGCAGCGACGACAGCAGAACCCGGCGCAGAGCATTGCCGAGCGTGAGACCGAATCCGCGTTCGAGGGGCTCGGCGACGATCTGCGCCGCCCGCAGGGGATCCGCGCCCGGCTCCACGACCAGCTTGTTGGGTTTGATCAGCTGCTGCCAATTCTTCTGAATAACGTTCACGTCTTCGCTCCTACGCAGCCTGAATTGCTGGCGCGCAGCGTGCCGCCCACGGGCGGCCGCAGCGATCCCAATCCGGATTCAAACCCGGCGGCGCTTCGGTGGCCGGCAGCCGTTGTGCGCAATCGGCGTGACGTCACGAATCGCCGTAATGGTGAGGCCCACCGCCTGCAACGCCCGCAGCGCCGACTCGCGGCCCGCGCCTGGGCCCTTGACCTCGATCTCGAGGGTGCGCATGCCGTGATCCTGTGCCTTGCGCCCGGCCTCCTCGGCGGCCATCTGCGCGGCGTAGGGAGTGGACTTGCGTGAGCCCTTGAAACCACGCTGTCCGGACGAGGCCCATGCGATCACGTTGCCCTGCACATCGGTGATGGTGACGATGGTGTTATTGAACGTAGCGTTCACGTGGGCGACACCCGAGGTGATGTTCTTCCGCTCGCGGCGGCGTACCCGGGCGGCCGGTTCGCGCCCCATTTCCCGCTCCTACTTCTTCTTGCCGGCGATCGCGCGCGCCGGACCCTTGCGGGTGCGGGCGTTGGTGTGCGTGCGCTGGCCATGCACCGGGAGCCCGCGCCGGTGACGCAGCCCGCGATAGCAGCCGAGGTCCATCAGCCGTTTGATGTTCATCGCGACGTCGCGCCGGAGATCGCCTTCGACCACGAACTCACGGTCTATCAGCTCGCGAATCTGAATGGTCTCCGCTTCCGTGAGCTGGTTCACGCGCCGCTCGGATGGGATGCTCAACCGCGAACAGATGCTCTTGGCCCGCGTCGGGCCGACCCCATAGATGTACCGAAGCGCGATCTCGACGCGCTTGTTCGTGGGTATGTTGACCCCGGCTATTCGCGCCACGGACTTCCTCCACGCGATATCCCGCGCAGCACGTCTGCGATTCTTGGAAGGCGCGGGATTATTAAGAAACGGTGCCGCAAAGTCAATCCTCAGACTCGGTCGAGCACGGCTGCGATCTGGCGCGCCACCTCGTTGAACGCGGCCATGGCGTCAACCGAGTGCAGAAGCCGCCTCTCGCGATAGTAGCTCAGGAGTGGCGCCGTCTGGCGGTGATACGCGGCAAGCCGCGCGGTCACCGTCTCGGCCTTGTCGTCCGCCCGGCGGGTGAACTCGGTGCCACCACACGAATCGCACACCCCGACCACCCTGGGGGGGCGAAACGTGTCGTGGTAGCCCGCACCGCACGTGGCGCACGCGAAGCGCCCCGTTAGCCGCTCGATCAACGGCGCGTCCTCGACCTTCATCTCGATCACCGCTGCCAGCCGGCGGCCCTTCGCGGCCAACATCGTATCGAGCGCCCGTGCCTGCGCGGTGGTGCGCGGGAACCCGTCGAGCACGCAGCCGGCTTGGCAATCGGGGGCGGCGATGCGGTCGGCGATCATGTCGACCAGCACCTCGTCCGAAACCAGCTGCCCCGCCTCCATGATCGGCCTCACCCGCAAGCCGATAGCGGTGCCCCCGGCGACTTCCTGTCGCAGCATGTCGCCCGTCGAAAGCTGAACGAGCTTCCGCTCCTCCTCGACCCGGCGCGCCTGGGTCCCTTTCCCGGCGCCGGGCGGGCCCAAGAGGACGATGATCACCGCGTTCGCCCGCGGAGCCGCGCCTTCTTGATCAGGCCCTCGTACTGGTGCGCGAGCAGGTGCGAGTGGACCTGCGCGATCGTGTCCATCGTCACCGAGACGACGATGAGCAGCGAGGTTCCGCCGAAGTAGAACGGCACCGCCCAGTAGGTGATCAGAATCTCGGGCAGGAGACAGACGGCCGACAGGTAGATCGCGCCGACCACGGTTAGGCGCGTCAGCACATGATCGAGGTATTCGGCCGTGTTCTTGCCGGGCCGCACGCCGGGGACGAACCCGCCGTACTTCTTGAGGTTGTCGGCGGTGTCGACCGGGTTGAATACGACCGCCGTGTAGAAGAAACAGAAGAACACGATGCCGGCGACGTAAAGCGCGAGGTAGAGCGGTTGGCCATGGCCCAGAAGCGCGGTCACCGTCGTGAGCCAGCCCGGTCCATCCGCCGAGCCGAAGTTGACGACCGTCATCGGCAGGAGGAGGAGCGAGGAGGCGAAGATCGGCGGGATCACGCCGGAGGTGTTGAGCTTGAGCGGCAGGTGCGAGCTCTCGCCGCCGAACATGCGGACGCCAACCTGGCGCTTGGGGTACTGCACCACGATCCGTCGCTGCGCCCGCTCCACGAACACGATGAACGTGACGACCCCTACCACCAGAATCACGAGGATGAGGATCACGAACACCGAGATAGCGCCGGTGCGGCCGAGCTCGAGCGTGCTGGCGAGCGAGCGCGGCAGCTCGGCGACGATGCCGGCGAAGATGATCAGCGAGATGCCGTTGCCGACACCGCGGGCCGTGATCTGCTCGCCAAGCCACATCAGGAAGATGGTTCCGCCGGTCAACGTGATCACCGTCGTGGCGCGGAAGAAGTAACCGGGCTCCGTCACCACGGCGCCGCCGCCGCCGGACATGCCCTCGAGCCCGATGGCGATGCCGTAGGCCTGGAGCGCCGCCAGCAACACCGTGCCATAGCGGGTGTACTGGTTCATCTTCTTGCGCCCGGCCTCGCCCTCCTTCTTCAGCAGCTCGAGCCGCGGCGACACCGTTGTCATGAGCTGCATGATGATGGAGGCCGAGATGTACGGCATGATGTTGAGGGCGAAGATCGTCATTCGCCCGAGCGCGCCGCCGGCAAACATGTCGAACATGCCGAGCACGCCCGACTGGTTGCTGCGAAACAACTCCGCCAGCATCAGCGCATCGACTCCCGGCATCGGTATGTAGGTGCCAAGGCGGTAGATGATGAGCGCCCCGAGCGTGAACCAGATGCGCTTCTTGAGCTCGGTCGCCTTGGCGAAGGCGCCGAAGTTCAGGTTCGCTGCCAGTTGCTCGGCTGCTGAGGCCATGTCGGCTCCGATCCCCGGTTGTGGGGACGATTAGTCCTGCCCCGTTGACTCCGCTGCCCGCGGCGGAACCGACACCGCGACCGCGCCGGCGGCGGCCTCGACCATAGCAACCGCCGCCCGCGAGGCGCCGGTCACCTCGATGCGCAGTGCCGCCGTGAGCGCACCCTTGGCCAGCAGCCGCACGCCATCACGGTTGCCGCGCACCAAGCCGGCCGACGTGAGCGCCGCCACGGTGACGGGGGCGTCCGCGGCCAGCCGTCCGGCTGCGACCGCGGCCTGCAGGCGGCCGGTGTTGACGATCTCGAAGAACTTGCGGAACGGATTGTGGAAGCCGCCCTTGGGGAGCCGACGGTAGAGCGGCATCTGGCCGCCCTCGAAGTGGTTCATCGTGCCGCCTGAGCGCGCCTTCTGGCCCTTGTGGCCGCGCCCCGCGGTCTTGCCCTTGCCCGAGCCGATGCCGCGTCCCAGCCGCTTGCTGCCGTGGCGCGCGCCGGGTCGATCCGCGAGCTGATTGAGCTTCATGGCCATTACCCTTGGGTCAGCGGCTCGACCCGCACCAACTGATGCACCTTGAGGATCATGCCCCTGGTGGCCGGCGTATTGTCGCGAACGACGCACCGTCCCATCTTGTTGAGACCGAGGCCGATCAGCGTCGCCCGCTGATCCGACCTGCGACCGATCGGGCTTCCCGTCTGGGTGATTCGCACCTTGCCGGGCGCCGCATCAGACATTGCCGTCACCGGACACCGTCTCCGCGCCGCTTTCGCGCCGCGGACCGACGAGATCGCTCACCTTCTTGCCTCGCCGCGCCGCCACCGAGCGCGGCGACATCTCGCTCTTCAGCGCCTGGAACGTCGCCCTGATCATATTGTGCGGGTTGGAGCTGCCGAGCGACTTGGTCACGATGTCTTGAATGCCGAGCGTCTCGAAGATCGCCCGCATCGGGCCGCCGGCGATGATGCCGGTGCCCGCCGAGGCGGCCCGCAGCACGACACGGCCGGCGCCGAAATGGCCCTCGGTATCATGGTGCAGGGTGCGGCCCTCGCGCAGGGGCACGCGGATCAAGTTGCGCTTGGCCGACTCCGTGGCTTTGCGGATGGCCTCAGGCACCTCGCGCGCCTTGCCGCTGCCAAAACCGACGCGACCCTTCTGATCGCCGACCACGACCAGCGCGGCGAATCCGAACCGCCGGCCACCCTTGACCACCTTGGCGACGCGGTTGATGCTGACGAGCTTGTCGACCAGCTCGCCGTCGCCGCGCTCGCCGGCCTCGGCCGCGCCGCCGCGACCCGACTTGCCGCGCCCTCTGCGTTGCTGATCCATCAGAAGCTCAATCCTCCCTCGCGGGCGGCGTCAGCCAGCGCCTGCACCCGACCGTGATAGCGATAGCCGCCGCGATCGAACACCACCGTGGCGACCCCGACCGCCTTGGCGCGCTCCGCGATCATGCCGCCGACCCGCCGTGCCGCCTCACGGTCGGCGCCGGTCTTGAGGTCGCCGCGCAGGGCCTTGTCGAGCGACGACGCGGCCGCCACCGTCACCCCATGCCGGTCGTCGATCACCTGCGCATAGATGTTCTTGCTCGAACGGAACACCGAGAGCCGCATGCGGCCCTTGCCGGCTTGGCGCAACCGCCGGCGAGTGCGCTCCGTGCGCCGTTCGGTGGATGTCGCTTTGTTGCTCACCGCACTTACTTCTTCTTGCCTACCTTGCGTTCCACGAACTCGCCGACGTAGCGGACTCCCTTGCCTTTGTAGGGTTCGGGCGAGCGATAGCGCCGGATTCGCGCGGCGACCTCGCCGACCTGCTGGCGATCGATCCCGCTGACGCGGATCGCGGTCGGGCGCTCGCACGCGATCGTGATTCCCTCCGGGATCGGGAACTCGACCGGATGGGAATAGCCGAGCTGCAGATTCAGCGTGTGCCCGGCGACCGCGGCGCGATAGCCGACGCCGACGATCTCGAGGTCGACGGTGAAGCCCTGCAGGACGCCGTTCACCATGTTGTTGATCAGCGTCCGCTGCAGCCCCCACAGCGCCCGGACGCGGTCCGAGTTCTCGTGCGGCGTGAGCACCACCCGGCCGTCCGAGACCTCGACCCCGATCTCCTCGATGAGGCGGAGGCTGAGCTCGCCCCTGGGGCCCCTGGCGGTGAGCACTCGGTCGGCGAGCCCGACGCTCACACCCTTCGGTACGGCCACCGGTTTCCTGCCAATCCGCGACATCGCCGTTCCTACAATACCCCGCACAGCACCTCGCCGCCGACGTGGGCGGCGCGCGCTTCCGTGTCCGACATGACGCCGCGCGGCGTCGACAGGATCGAGATACCGAGCCCGTTGCGCACCCGCGGCAGCTCGACGATCGAGGAATACACTCGCCGCCCGGGTTTGGACACGCGCCAGATCTCGCGGATCACGGGCTCACCATCATAGTACTTGAGCTCGATGCTGAACTCGGGCCTGCCGCCCTCCAATTCCTGGCGCTCGAAGCCACGGATGTAGCCCTCGCGGGCGAGCACGGCAAGAACCTCGCCGCGCAGGCGCGAGGCAGGGCTGCGCACCGTCGGGAAACGATTGCGCTGGGCGTTGCGGATGCGGGTCAGAAGATCTCCGATGGGATCGCTCAGAGACATCTCGCGCCCCTACCAGCTCGACTTCGTCATGCCTGGAATCCGGCCCATCGACGCCAGGCCGCGCAGCGCGATGCGCGACATCTTGAGTTTACGATGGTAGCCACGCGGTCGCCCGGTGAGAGTGCAGCGGTTGCGCTGCCGCGTCGGCGAGGCGTTGCGCGGTACTACGGCGAGCTTGAGCCGCGCCGCAAAACGCTCCTCCGGCGCCACCGTGAGATCGCGCGCGACCGCCTTCAGCCGCTCGAGCTTGGCGCGAAACTTGACCGCAAGCCGCCGTCGCTTCGTATCCCGCTCGATGGCGCTCTTCTTTGCCATGCTAACTCCGTCCCTAACCCGACGCTCAGTTCGCGAACGGCAGCCCGAAACCGGCCAGCAGCTCCTTGGCCTCGGCATCGGTCCGTGCTGTCGTGACGATCACAACATCCATGCCGCGCACCTTCTCGACCTTGTCGTAGTCGATCTCGGGGAACACGATGTGCTCCTTGAACCCCAGGGTGTAGTTACCGCGGCCGTCGAAGCTGCGCGCCGACACGCCCCGGAAGTCGCGCACCCGCGGCAGCGCGATCGTCACCAGGCGATCCAGGAACTCGTACATGCGCTCGCGCCGCAGCGTCACCTTGCAGCCGATCTGCATGCCTTCGCGCAACTTGAAGTTCGCGATCGACTTGCGCGCCTTGGTGACCACGGGCTTCTGCCCGGCGATGGCGGCGAGGTCGGCTGCGGCTCCCCCGACCACCTTGGAGTCGCGCGCGCCCTCGCCCACCCCCATGTTGACGACGATCTTGCTGAGGCGCGGCACCTCCATCGGGTTCCTGTAGCCGAACCGCTCCTGCATGCGGGGACGCACCGTAGTCTCGTAGACCTCCTTAAGGCGCGCCGTCACGGCAGTCTCCTAGGCATCGATCACTTCGCCCGACTTCTTGGCGTAGCGCACCTTGCGGCCGTCGGTCAGCCAGCGAAACCCGATGCGCGTAGGCTCGCCCGACTTGGGGTCAGCGAGCGCCACGTTCGACAGGTGCAGGGCCGCTTCCTTTTCGACGATCCCGCCGGGCTGGGCGGCCGAGGGGCGGGTGTGGCGCTTGACTATGTTGACGCCCTGCACGACGACGCGTCGCTCGCTCCGGTCGACCCGCATGATCTTGCCGCGCTTGCCCTTCTCTCGTCCGGTCAGCACCACCACCGTGTCGCCCCGGCGCAGCCGCAGCTTGTCGGCCATCACAGCACCTCCGGCGCCAGCGACACAATGCGCATGTGCTGCTTGGCCCGCAGCTCGCGGGTGACGGGGCCGAAGATGCGTGTGCCGATCGGCTCGCCCTGCGGGTTGATCAGCACGGCAGCGTTGTGATCGAAGCGGATCGCGCTGCCGTCCGGGCGCCGGATCTCCTTGGCGGTGCGCACGATGACTGCCTTGTGGATGTCGCCCTTCTTGACGCGGCCACGCGGAATCGCCTCCTTGACGGATACGACGATGACATCGCCGACGGTCGCGGTGCGTCGGCGCGAGCCGCCGAGCACCTTGATGCACTCGACGCGCCGGGCACCCGAATTGTCCGCGACGTCGAGGTTGGTCTGCGCCCGGATCATGCGCCACCCCCGGCCGGACCCGCCGCCGGTGCCGCGCCGATAACCTCCCAACGCTTGAGCTTGGATATCGGGCGGCACTCCTGGATCCGTACGATGTCGCCCACGCGGTGCTGGTTGCTCCCGTCGTGGGCGTGCAGCTTCTTTGAGCGCAGGACGATCTTCTTGTAGACCGGATGCACCACCCGGCGGTCGACCCGAACGACCACGGTCTTGTCGCCCTTGTCGCTGATCACGACACCCTGCAGCACGCGTCTCGGCATACCCTGCTCCCTACGCCGGCCGTTCGGCCAGCGCCGTCATGACCCGCGCGATGTCGCGCCGCACCGCGCGGATGCGCGCGGTGTTCTCGAGCTGGCCGCTGGCGCGCTGGAAGCGCAGGTTCAGCGCTTCCTTGCGCAAGGCGCCGAGCTCCTCGCGCAGCTCGTCCGGGCTCTTGCCGCGGACAGCGCTGATCTTCATGCCCGCGCTCCCTCGCCGGTGCGCGCCACGACGCGGGTGCGAAACGGCAGTTTCGCGGCACCGCGGGCGAAGGCCTCTTCGGCGATTTGGCGCGACACCCCATCGACCTCAACGATGATGCGGCCGGGCTTGATGCGCGCTGCCCACAGCTCGACCGTGCCCTTGCCCTTGCCCATGCGCACCTCGGTGGGTTTCTTCGTGATCGGCAGGTCGGGGAACACGCGGAGCCACACCCGGCCCGAGCGCTTCATGTGGCGCGTGACGGCACGCCGGCACGCCTCGAGCTGGCGCGCGGTCAGACGGCCCGGGTCCAGCACCTTGAGGCCAAACGCGCCGAAGTTGAGCTGGGCACAGCTCGAGGTGTTGCCGTGGATGCGGCCCTTGTGCGCCTTGCGGTATTGCGTCCGTTTGGGTTGCAGCATGATCCTGTATCCCCGCTCAGCGCGCCGCTTGTTCCTGCGTGCGCTTGTCCTGCGCCATGGGGTCGTGCTCGAGGATCTCGCCCTTGAACACCCATACCTTGACGCCGCACGTGCCGTAGGCGGTGTTGGCCGCGACCTCGCCGTAATCGATGTCGGCGCGGAGCGTGTGCAGCGGCACGCGACCCTCGCGATACCACTCCATCCGCGCGATCTCGCTGCCGCCGAGCCGACCGGCGCAGTTGATGCGGATGCCCTGGGCGCCGAGCCGCATCGCCGACTGCACCGCTCGTTTCATAACGCGCCGGAACGCCACCCGGCGCTCAAGTTGCTGGGCGATGTTCTCGGCGATCAGCCGCGCGTCGATCTCGGGTTTACGGATCTCGACGATGTTGAGGTGCATCTCGCTGTTCGTCATATCCTGGAGCGAGCGCCGCAACCGCTCGATATCGACGCCCTTCTTGCCGATCACAACGCCGGGACGCGCGGTGTGGAGGGTCACTCGCGCCTTCTTCGGCGGCCGCTCGATCACCACTCGCGAGATGCCGGCCTGGCTCAGTCGGTCCATCAGGTACTCACGGATGCGCAGATCCTCATGCAGTAGCTTGGCGTACTCCCGCCGCTGGGCGAACCAGCGCGAGTCCCAGGTGCGGTTGACGCCGAGGCGCAACCCGATCGGATTGACCTTCTGACCCATTTCAGGCCTTCTCCCGGCGCTCTTCGCGCTCCCGCACCACGACGGTGATGTTGCTGAACGGCCTGCGGATGCGCGCCATGCGGCCGCGCGCGCGCGGATTCCAGCGTTTCATCACCAACGCCTTGCCTACTGAGGCGCTGGCGACCACCAGGCGATCGACGTCGAGCTGATGGTTGTTCTCGGCGTTCGCCACGGCCGACTGCAGGACCTTGCGGACATCGCCCGCGATCCGCCGGCGGCAGAACGCGAGCTCGGCCAGCGCCGCCTCGACCCCCTTGCCGCGGATCAGCGCAGCCACGAGATCGAGCTTGCGCGGCGAGACCCGGAGCGAGCGGCCAACGGCCTGGGCCTCGTCATCGCCCAGGCGGCGCGGCGTGGCGGGTTTGCCCATCGGATCAGGCCCTCTTCACGCGTTTGTCGCCGGCGTGGCCGAAGAACGTGCGGGTCGGCGAGAATTCGCCGAGCTTGTGTCCGACCATCGTCTCGGTGACCAGGACCGGGATGAATTTGCGGCCGTTGTAAACGCCGAACGTCAGGCCGACGAACTGCGGCAGAATGGTCGAGCGCCGTGACCACGTCCGGATCACCGTCTTACGCCCCCCCGTGCGCACGGCCTCGCCCTTGCGCAACAGGTGGCCATCGACGAACGGACCCTTCCACACCGACCGCGCCACGATCGCCCCCTACTTCTGATGCCGCCGCCGCACGATGAAGCGGTCGGTCGCCTTGTTCTTGCGGGTGCGGCAACCCTTGGTCGGCCGCCCCCAGGGCGTCACCGGATGGCGCCCGCCCGAGGTGCGGCCCTCGCCGCCGCCGTGCGGATGGTCGATCGGGTTCATGGCGACGCCACGCACCACCGGCCGGCGCCGCTTCCACCGCGTGCGACCGGCCTTGCCGATCGAGATGTTCTTGTGGTCCGGATTCGAGACCGCGCCGATCGTCGCCATGCAGTCGACCCGGACCATGCGCTGCTCGCCCGAAGCGACGCGCAGGAGGGCGTAGCCGGCGTCCTTGCCCACGAGCTGGACATAGGAGCCGGCGGCGCGGGCGATCTGGCCACCACGGCCGGGCTGCATCTCGACATTGTGGACGATCATGCCGACCGGGATGTTCTTGAGCGGCATGGCGTTGCCGGGCTTGATGTCGACCCGTTCACCCGCCACCACCTGGTCGCCGACGTTAAGCCGCTGCGGCGCCAGGATGTAGGCCAACACACCGTCGTCATAGCGCACCAGCGCGATGAAGGCCGACCGATTGGGGTCGTACTCGATCCGCTCGACCCGCGCCGCGACATCGTACCGCCGCCGTTTGAGGTCGATCGTGCGGAAACGCCGCTTGTGGCCGCCGCCCCGGTGCCACATGGTGACGCGGCCGTTGTTGTTACGCCCGCCGGTCTCGGTCAGGCCCACCGTCAGGGCCTTGACCGGCTTGCCCTTCCACAGCCGCGAGCGATCCACCAGTACGAGCTGGCGTCTCCCGGGCGTCGTCGGCTTATAGGTCTTAAGCGCCATCGCCTAGATCCCCGTCGTCACGTCGAGGCTCTGCCCCTCGGCGAGCGTGATGATCGCCTTCTTGTAGTCCGCGCGCTTACCGAGCTTGCCGCGGAAGCGCTTGATCTTGCCCTTGACCCGCACCGTGTTGACCGCCCGGACCTTGACCGCGAACAGGCCCTCGACCGCGGCCTTGATTTCGGGCTTGGTCGCCGCGCGCTCGACCCGGAACGTCACCTGGCTGTGCTCGGAGCCACGCGTCGTCTTTTCGGTGATCACCGGACTGCGGATGATCTCGAGCATGCGCAGCCGGTTCATGCCAAGCGCACCGCGAGCTGCGCAAGCGCCGCCGTCGTCAGCACCAGCCGATCCCGCCGCAAGACATCGTAGACGTTGAGTCCCTGCGGGGGCAACACATCGA
>VGEJ01000051.1 GCA_016869335.1 Alphaproteobacteria bacterium
TGTGTCGGCGTCGTCGAGGGCACCCGGCTGGTCGGCATCATCACCGACGGCGATCTGCGCCGCCACATGACGACGGGCCTCCTCGACCTGCCGGTTGCTGCCGTCATGACGCGCCAGCCCAAGTCGATCCGGCCGCACGCGCTGGCGGCCGAGGCGCTGGGCCTGATGAACGCGAACGCCATCACGAGCCTGTTCGTGTGCGAGGAACAGCGCCCGGTCGGCATCCTCCACATTCACGACTGCCTGCGCGCAGGCGTGGCGTGAGCGCGCGGACCCGACTCATCGCCCACTGGACCGACCCAGGGGCGGCCGCAGCCCGCTCCCGCGCCGGCGCTGGGCGGCAGCGCTACACGCGGTTCGTCGGTCTGATGAAGTATCTCCTGCCGCTGGGGGCGCTAGTGCTGGTGGCGCTCGTGACGGTGTGGCCGGAGGCCACCCGCGCGCCCGAACTGCGGCTCGCCTACGCCGCTCTGACTGCCGGGCTCGGCGATGCGCCGGGCATGACGGCCGCGCGCTACGTCGGCGTTGATGGCGAACTCAGGCCGTACGTCGTGACGGCCGACAGCGCCGTGGTGGACGACCACAACGCCGATCGTGTCCACCTCACGGGCCTCCAGGCCGATATCACGCTCGACGACGGCTGGCTCAGCCTCCTGTCGGCGAGCGGAACCTACGACGCCGCGATGGCGACCCTCGACCTGACGGCGCCGGTGCACCTGTATTCTGATCGCGGCTTCGAGTTCCACACCCTGCACGCCCACCTCGATCTGCGCTCCGGCAGCGGCCGCAGCGATGCGCCGGTGACCGGCCAGGGCCCCTTGGGGACGCTGCACGCGCAGGCTTTCAGCTTCGCCGACCGTGGCGCCCACCTGGCCTTCAGCGGCGGCGTCAGGGTCGTCGTGCTGCCCGGAGCCCAACCGTGAGAAGCGCCGCCACCCTCGCCGCCGCGCTGCTGTTCCTCGGGCTCAGCGCGGCCGACGGTCTGGCGCTCGCCGCGGCCGACGATCCGATCCGACGGCGCGACACGACGCTGCCAATCGAGATCACGGCGGACCAGCTCGACGTCGAGCAGAAGGCGGGGCGCGCCACCTTCCGCGGCAGCGTCAACGCCGTCCAGGGCGACATGGTGCTGCGCGCCGCCGTGCTCGAGGTGTTCTATCGCTCCACGGACGAGCCCGCGGCCGCGGCCTTGGGCGCGATCTCGCGCATCGAAGCCGAGGGCGATGTGTTCCTGTCTACGCCCGAGGAGACGGCGGAGGGCGACAGCGGCACCTACGACGTCGACAAGCGAACGGTAACGCTCGCCGGCAAAGTCGTGCTGACGCGGGGCGCCAACGTGCTGCGCGGCGCGCGCCTGGTCATGGACCTCGACAGCGGCAAGAGCACCCTGTTCAGCTCCGGCACCGGGGGCAGCGGCCGCGTCCGCGGCCTCTTCGTTCCCGACAAGAAGCCGGAGCGGAAGTAGCGGCGTGCGGGGTTGTCGCTTGAGGGTGCCGTGAAGCCTTCGTTAACGTCACCGAGCCTAGCGTCGGGTCCGCGCCTCGTTGCCGGGAACAGCGGGCTCGCGGTCGACAAAGTCGGCAAACGCTTCAAGAAGCGGCCGGTGCTCCGCGGTGTCAGCCTTGGCGTGCAGCGCGGCGAGATCGTGGGTTTGTTGGGGCCGAACGGGGCGGGAAAGACCACCTGCTTCTACATCATGACGGGGTTGATGGCGCCGGACTATGGAGCGGTCTTACTGGACGGGCAGGAGATCACGGCGTTGCCCATGTACCGGCGCGCCCGGCTCGGAATCGGCTACCTGCCGCAAGAGGCTTCGATCTTCCGCGGCCTGTCGGTCGAGAACAACATCCGCGCCGTGCTCGAGGTCGTGGAACCGGCACGCGACACGCGCGAGGCGGTGCTCGACGAGCTCCTGGCGGAGTTCGCGATCTCGCACCTCCGGCTGACGCCGGCACTGGCGCTCTCGGGCGGCGAGCGGCGCCGGGTCGAGATTGCGCGCGCGCTGGCGGCGCGGCCCGCGTTCGTGATGCTCGATGAGCCGTTCGCGGGAATCGATCCGGTTGCCGCGGGCGACATCCTCGAACTCGTGCGCCACCTCAAGGACCGCGGCATCGGCGTCCTGATCACCGACCACAACGTCCGCGAAACGCTCGACATCGTCGATCGCGCCTACATCCTGCACGACGGCCAGGTGCTGATGGAGGGGGCGCCGCACGAAATCGTCAACCACGAAGGCGTGCGGCGCGTCTACCTCGGCGAGCGGTTCAGCCTCTAGGCGATCCCGTCATGGCCATCACCCAGCGGCAGGTCCTCCGCCAGACGCAATCGCTGGTGATGACGCCACAACTGCAGCAGGCGATCAAACTGCTGCAGCTGCCGCAGATCGAGCTCGCGCAGTTCGTCGAACAGGAGATCGAAACCAATCCGCTGCTCGAGCGCGCGGATGGCGATGGGCTGGCGCTCGAGGAAGTCCAGCGGACGCGCGACGCCCCAGAGTCAGCGGACCGCGCCGGCAGCGACGATCTGACGGCGCGCGAGCACCTACCCGATTCGGAAGTCGCGCCGCTCGATGTCGATTACGACCAGATATGCGCGGCCGAGGGCACGTCGGAGGTGGCGCCCGGTCCCGATCTCGGCTCGGCGGCGGGCAGCGGCGGCAAGCGGTTCGAGGGCGATGACCGGACGATCGAGGACACCATCGGCACGGTGCCGACCCTGCACGACCACCTGAACGCGCAACTCGGGCTCGCCTTCGTCGACCCGAAGGATCGGCTGATCGGTGTGCATCTCATCGACCTCATCGACGAGGCGGGCTACTTCACCGGAGATCTCGAGGCCGTCGCGGCCAGCGCCGGGTGCGATCTGGCGCGGGTGGTGGCCGTGTTCGAGGGGATTCAGCGCTTCGATCCCACCGGCGTCGGCGCACGCTCGCTTGCCGAGTGCCTGGCGCTGCAACTACACGAGCGCGACCGGCTCAATCCGGCGATGCAAGCCTTCCTCGCCCAACTCGACCTGCTGGCGGCGAACGACATCACGGCCCTCTGCCACGCCTGCAGCGTCGACCGCGAAGATGTCCTCGCGATGGCGGCGGAGGTGCGGCACCTCAACCCGAAGCCCGGGCTTGCGTTCTCGAACGAGCGAATCGAGCCGATAGTACCCGATGTGTTCGTGCGCCACCTGCGTGGCGGCGGCTGGGCGGTCGAACTGAACAGCGACGCGCTCCCCCGGGTACTGGTCAACCGTGCGTACTATGCGACGCTCACCAGCCACGCCCGCAGCCGCGACGAGCGAGCCTACCTCTCGAGCCGCAAGCAGTCCGCGAACTGGCTCGTCCGCTCTCTCGACCAGCGCGCCAACTCGATCCTCAAGGTCGCGACCGAGATCGTCCGCCGCCAGACGGCATTCCTCCACGAGGGCATCGAGCACCTGCGCCCCTTGAACCTGCGCGACGTGGCTGGAGGAGTTGGTCTGCATGAAAGCACCGTGAGCCGGGTGACCACCAATAAGTACATGGCGACCCCGCGCGGCACCTATCCCCTGAAGTTCTTCTTCACCTCGGCGATCGCCGCGGCCGAGGGTGGGGATGCGCATTCGGCTGAGGCGGTGCGCCATCGCATCCGCGGCATGATCGCCGCCGAGACAGCGGACGCCGTGGTATCCGACGACCGCATTGTCGTACTCCTGCGGCAACAAGGTGTGGACATCGCGCGTCGAACCGTTGCCAAATATAGGGAGGCCATGGGTATTCCCTCTTCGGTTGGCAGGCGCCGGATCAAGCAAAACAACAGGATCGAGTCCGAGGTGGCCGGATTCCCCATGGTGGAGCGCACTCCCGCCGCAACCGCCGAGGCTGTCATTGACACGGCGGGGGGCAAGGTCTAATGGTCCGGCCCTCGCACGCCGCTCGCACCGCGGCGTGGTTACCCCGCGGTGCGATCGCCGGCGGCGTCAGGCGACTAGCGTCGACGGTTCGCGGCGCTGGCGTGGCCTAGCGAGTGCCCGCATCCGACCTTAGAGTCCTCATGGAAATCAGCGAACTCGTGACACCGGACGCGGTTCTGGCCGAGCTCAAGGCGGCGAGCAAGAGACAGGTGCTGCAAGAGCTCGCGACGGCCGCGGCCCCGCTGTGCGGCCTGCACGAGCAGCACATCTTCGAGGCGCTGCTCGAGCGCGAGCGCCTCGGCACCACCGGGGTCGGGCACGGCGTGGCCATCCCACATGCAAGGCTACCTAGCCTTGACCGCCTCTACGGCGTGTTCGCCCACCTGACGGAGCCGGTCGAGTTCGACGCGATCGACGACGAGCCGGTCGACCTCGTGTTCCTGCTGCTCGCACCCGAAGGGGCGGGAGCCGACCACCTCAAGGCGCTCGCCCGCATCTCGCGCCTGCTGCGTGATAGCGCCCTCTGCGCGGCTCTGCGGGCTACCCGCCACACGACGGACCTTCACGCCCTCCTCACGCACCCGCCCCAGTCGCACGCCGCCTGAATCGGCGTCCGCCCGTTTTACCCTGGCCGCGCGATGGGCTACGCTGGGCAGGACCGGAGGATGCCATGACCACAGCAGGCGAGCGCGTCACCGCGGAGATCATCGGCGGCAAACTTCTGGCCATCGCCGACGAGATGGGCATCGTGCTAGCGCGCAGCTCGATGAGCCCCGTCATCTACGAGGTGCTCGATTTCGCCTGCGGCATCTGCGACCCGAACGGCGAGCTGATCGCGCAGAGCAACGGCATCACCCTGTTCACCGGCATGTTCTCAGGCCAGGTGAGGTTCATCCGCCGCAAGTTCGGTGCCGCCATCTACGCGGGCGATATCTTCATCACCAACGACCCCTACGAGGGCGGCACCCACACCGCCGATGTGTGCATCGTCAAGCCGGTGTTCGCCGACGGCGCGCTCGTGGCCTTTGCGGTAGCGGTCGCACACTGGAGCGAGATCGGCGGGAAGGTGGTGGGCAGCCTCTCCCCCGACTCCGTCGAGATCTACGAGGAGGGCGTGCGGCTCTCTGGCCTCAAGCTGTATGACCGCAGCGTCTGCAATCAGGCGGTGATGGACATCTTGGAAGCCAACATCCGGATGCCGCGCTTGTCGCTTGGCGACCTCAATGCCGAGCTTGCCGCCGTGCGCATCGCCGATGAGCGTCTGGTCGAGATGTGCGCCCGCTACGGCCGGACGACGCTTGCGGCGACCTTCCGCCACATCGTCGAGGCGAGCGAGGCGATCAGCCGCAAGGCGGTCGCGGCGATGCCCGATGGCGTGTACCGGGCCGAGGACGTGATCGATGGCGATGGCGTGCACGACGAGCGCATCCCGGTGTGCGTCGCGGTGACGATCGCCGGCGAGCGCATGCGCTTCGATTTCACAGGCTGTGCGGCACAGCGCGCAGCGCCCATCAACTGCTCACGCTGGTCGCTCGTCTCTGCCGTGCGTACGGTGTTCAAGGCGTTCGCCGGACCGCACCAGCCGTCGAACGAGGGCTGGTTCCGCCCCATCGAGGTGGTGGTGCCGGACGGCACCGTATTCAGCGCCGTCAAGCCGGCGGCGGTCGGCTGGTATTTCGAGAGCTCGTGCCACGCTTCCGAGCTCGCGTGGAAGGCGCTCGCGCCGCTCGCTCCCGAGCGGTTCAGCGCCGGCAGCTACGTCAGCCTGTGCGGCACCTACATCGCCGGCCGGCGCGCCGGCACCGGCGAGCCCTTCGTCCACCTCGAGCCGCAGCACGGCGGATGGGGCGCCGGGCGGCAGCGCGATGGCGCCAGTGCCCTCATCGCGCTGACCGATGGCGACACTTACAACTACTCGAGCGAGCTGATCGAGGCCAAGGTGCCGCTGCGCGTCCACAGCTACGGGCTGAACGTCGCGGATGGCAGCGGGGCCGGGCGCCAGCGCGGTGGCTATGGCATCGTCCGCGATTACGAAATGCTGGCAGACGAAGGCATCATCTATGCGAGCTACGGGCGCTCGATCGAGAAGCCGTGGGGCGTCGCCGGCGGACGGCAGGGCACCACCAACTACATCGAGCTCACTCAGCGCGGTGTCCACCGCCGAGTCACGCGTACACCCTCCACGCCGCTGCACCGCGGCGACCGCATCCGCATCGCGACCGGTGGCGGTGGGGGCTGGGGCAGCCCGCTCGAGCGCGCACCGGAAGAAGTGGTGCGCGATGTCTGGAACGGTTACGTGACGCCGGCCCAGGCGCGCGATGACTACGCAGTCGTCGTCGGGCGCAACCTTGAGCTCGATGCGAACGCCACGGCAGCGCTGCGGGCCGCGCACGGGCGCTAGGGGTGGGCCGGCTCGCGACCGACGTCGGCGGCACGTTTACCGATCTGGTCTATTTCGACGAAGCGAGCAACGCGCTCCGCGTCGCCAAGACGCTGACGACGCCTGCCGATCCCTCGCGCGGGGTAATCGAGGCGATCGACCGCGCCGGCCTCGTGGCCGAGGCCGCGACCTATTTCGTCCACGGCGGCACGACGGTCATCAATGCGATCACCGAGCACAATGGCGTCAAGACCGCTCTGGTGACGACCCGCGGTTTCCGTGACGTGCTCGAGATCGGCCGTGGCAATCGCCCCGATCTGTACAACCTGTTGTTCCACACGCCGGCGTCGTTCGTGCCGCGGGCGCTGCGCTTCGAGGTCGGCGGCCGGATTGGCGTGGACGGACGGGAGCTCGAGCCACTGAACCTCGACGATCTCGATGGGCTCGCGGCGAGTTGCCAGCGCGAGAAGGTGGCGGCAATCGCCATCCAGCTCCTCCACTCCTACGCCTTTCCGGCCCACGAATCGGCAGCGGCACGTTACCTGCGCGATCGGCTGCCCAGGGTCACGGTCACGGCCTCGCACGAGATCTCGCGCGAGTGGCGCGAGTACGAGCGGGCGACAACCGCGGTGCTGAACGCCTACGTGCAGCCCATCGTGCAGCGCTATTTCGACAACCTCGAGGCACGGTTGCGGGCAACCGGCATTCGCTGCGCGCTGTTCGCGATGCAGTCCAACGGCGGCACGACGACGTTCGACTGGGCGCGCACCCACCCCATCACCCTGATCGAGTCGGGACCGGCGGCCGGCGTGAACGGTGCTGCGCTGATCGGCGCCCAGTGCCGCGAGCCCAACGTCATCTCGCTCGACATCGGCGGCACGACCGCCAAGTGCTCGTTGATCGAGGACGGCGAGCCCAAGGTGACGACGGGCTACAGCCTCGAGCGCACGCGGGTCAATCCGGGCTATCCGGTGAAGGTGCCGGTCATCGACATCGTCGAGATCGGCGCCGGGGGCGGTTCGATCGCCTGGCTCGACGAGGCCAATCGCCTCTCGGTCGGCCCGGTGAGCGCGGGCGCCGATCCCGGGCCGGCGTCCTACGGCCTCGGCGGCATCCATCCCACGGTCACCGATGCCATGCTGCTCGCGGGCGTGCTCGATCCCGATGATTTCGCCGGCGGCCAGATCAGGCTATCGCGGGAGCAGGCCGAGCGTGCCTTCGCGCCGCTCGCCGAGCGCCTCGGGGCCGACACGC
Organism: Alphaproteobacteria bacterium; assembly: GCA_016869335.1. Lineage (GTDB taxonomy): Bacteria > Pseudomonadota > Alphaproteobacteria > VGEJ01 > VGEJ01 > VGEJ01. Next base: position 7,517 of record VGEJ01000051.1, read on the forward strand.
GAGCCGCCGCCCGGGCCGTGCGTCGCGTGGTCGAGGCCAACATGATCAACGCGCTGAAGCTGGTATCGGTGCAGCGCGGCTACGATCCACGCGAATTCGTTCTCGCCGCCTTCGGCGGCGGCGGCCCGATGCACGCGGCGGCGCTCGGGCGCGAGCTCGGCGTGCGCGAGGTCATCGTGCCGCGCTACCCGGGCACGTTCTCCGCCTGGGGCATGCTCGCTACCGCGCCCCGGCGCGACATCATCCGCACCCGGTTCCTGGCCCAGGACGCGATCGGCATCGCCGACATCAAGGCGCTGTTTGGCGAGATGCAAGCGGAGGCCGAGGGCTACTTCGCGAGCGGCGAGGCGCACCGTGCCATCACCTTCAGCCACGCGCTCGAGCTGCGCTACGTCGGGCAGGAGCACGTCGTCGCCTTCCCCATCGACCTCGCGGACGCCACGATCGAGGCGATCCTCGATGCCTTTCACCGCGCACACGAGAGGACCTACACCTTCCGCCTGCCCGACCAACCGGTCGAGTTCGTGCACTTCCGCCTCACCGCCGAGGCCGAGGTGCCGCGCCCGAGGTTCGAGCGGCTCGCGTCGGCAGCACACGCCGCCGAGCCGAAGGGCCGGCGTCCCGTCGATTTCATCGACGACGGCGTGCGCGAGACGCTGATCTACGCGCGCGATGCGTTGCCAGCCGGGTTCCGCACGGCGGGGCCTCTCGTCATCGAAGAAGCCTCGGCGACGACCGTGGTGCTCCCGGGTCAGGCGCTCGCGGTGGACGAACTGGGCTTCCTCCACATCACCGAAGCCTGAGCGATCGCCGATTTCAGGTGGTGAACGCGGGGTCGCGCAGCAGGAGGCAGCCGCCGATGCGCCAGTCGCCGGCCGCCTGCTGCTCCATGAAGTAGGCGGCGACGACCGGCACGCCGTCGGGGCCGACCAGGAAGACCTTCTGGACCAACCTCCCCTCGATGATCTCCAGAGCCCTGAACCGCACTTCCTTGGGGCGGTAGACCGGCTGATAGTCGCGCCGCACCATGTCCAAGAAGTTCTGCGGCGTCTGAAACAGATTCTGGATCGCCGGCGAGGCGAAGGCGAATGCCGCGGCGCCGTCGTCGCGCTGGTACGCCTCGATCTGCTGCGAAATGACCGCAGCGATCGCTGCCCGATCGCCCTCAGCCCTCTCCTGCGCCTGCCCCTCGCTCGCGCCGAGCAGCGGGAGCGCTACGGTCAGGACCATCAACCAGATTCGGTATGCCACGACGGCCTCCCTGTCGATTGCAGCGCCATCCTAGCAGAGCGGGTCAGGCCGCGCTCGCCGCGAGCGCCGGATAGCGCGCCCAGAGCGCCAGCGCCCGCGCCACGACGAAGACATGAAGCGACAGCCAGACCCCGTGGTTGCCCCACGCCGGCACGAGGACAAGCGTGGCGCCGCCGAAGACGAGCAGGGCCACGATCATGCCGTTGCGCATGTCGGCGCCGCGCGTGGCGCCGATGAAGATGCCGTCGAGCTGATAGCTCCACACGGCCACCAGCGGCAGCGCGACCGCCCAGGGCAGGTAGATCAAGGCGGCCGCTCGCACTTCCGGCAGCGTGGTGAGCAGGTCGATGATGGTCGGACCGAGTACGCCGTAGAACACGCACAGCCCGAACGAGACGGCACCGGCGAGCACCGTGGTGTGGCGCACCGCGAGGCCTAAGGCGCGACGGTCGCGCGCCCCGACTGCCCCTCCCACCAGTGCCTCCGCGGCGTGGGCAAAACCGTCGAGCGCATAGGCGGCGAAGATCAGGAAGTTCCACAGCACGGCATTGGCCGCGAGCATGGCATCGCCCATGCGCGCGCCGAGTACCGTGAAGTAGCCGTGGCCGAGCTGCAGGCAAACCGTGCGGATGAAGATGTCGCGGTTGATCGCGAAGGTCCGCACCAGGCCGGCGCGCTCCAGGATGCGCGCCCGGCTGAGGCGCCCCGGCAGCCGCCCGAGCAGGCGGGCGAGCAGCCAGAGCCCCATTGCCGCCGCCGCGTACTCGGAAATCGCCGTCGCCGCCGCCACTCCCGCGACCTGCCAGCCCAGGCCGAATACGAACAGGACGGCAAGCGCCATGTTGAGCCCGTTCATCACCACCTGGATGAGCAAGGCCGCGCGCACCCGCTGAACGCCGATGAGCCAACCCAGCACCACCCAGTTCGCCAGCACCGCCGGCGCCGCGACGATGCGAATCCCGACGTAGGTTCGCCCCGCCGCTTCCACGAGCATGCTGGGCGCCATGACGAGAAACGCGAGATCGGCGATCGGCTGCCGGGCGGCAACGAGGACCACACCGAGCGCCGCGGCGGCGAGCAACGCGCGCGCCAGGACGGCGCGCAGCTCGTCATGGTCGCCGGCGCCGTACGCCTGCGCGACCAGCCCGGTCGTCCCCATGCGCAGGAACCCCAGCCCCCAATAGAGAAAGCTGAAAAGCGTGGTACCGATCGCGACGCCGCCGAGATAGTGGAGCGCCGGCAGGTGGCCCACGACCGCGGTGTCGACCACGCCCACCAGCGGCGCCAGCGCGTTGGCCGCGACGATGGGCAGCGCGAGCCGCCACACGCGCCGGCGCCATTCGCCCTCGGCCGGCAGCGTGGTGCCGCTCACGGCGCCGACAGTACGGCGACGGCGGCCACGATCAGCGCCGTGCCGAACCACTGCGCCAGACTCATCTGCTCGCGCAGGATCACGCGTGCGAGTATGACCGTCACCGCGCTGAACCCCGACGACGTCACCGCCGCGATGGCCGCCCCCTCCCCGCTCGTCGCCGCAAAGACGAAGACATAGGCGCCCGAATCGAGCGTGCCCTGCGCCGCCAGCGCCGGCCACCACCGTAGCGGGAGCCGTGGCATCCGGCGGCGACCGAGGAAGAGGAGCAGCAGCAGCCCGAGACTGGTGAGCCGGGTCAGCCATGACGTCGTGGACGCTCCGAACGTCGCGCTCGCAGCCTGCCCGGCCGCCAGCGCCACGGCGAAGCACAGCGCCGCGACCAGCGCCAGGGCGACGGTGATGCGAAGATCGTGCCGCGTGTAACCGGCGCTCGTCTCGAACCCGCCGGCGCTCCGCGACACGATCACGACGCCAGCGAGGCAGCCGGCCATACCCGCCCACTGCATGACGCTGGGGCGCGCGCCGAGAATCAGCAACAGCACCACGATCAGGGCCGGATAGCTGCCAACGATCGGCGCCACGATGGTCACCGGGCCGCGGGCCAGGCAATTGTAGAGGAACAGCGATCCCACCATAACGGCCAGGCCCGAAGCGGCAATGAGCCACCATCCGGTGGCGTGCCAATGCACGGGTTCGGCGCCGAGCCAGATCCACAGCGTGAGCCCGATCGCCCCGGCTATCAGCATGCCGAGCAGAGCACTGTCGTAGCCAAGCGCCCGCCCCGTGAAGCGGGCGATGAAATCGGCGCTGCCCCAGATCACGGCGGCGATCGCCCCGAGGAGGCCCGCGGTCACCTCGGACCCTTGGGACCGCTCACCACTGCGCCGATACCATGCCGACGCCGAGCACGACGGCAACCACGCCTGCCCACTGCCCTGGCGTTACCGCCTCGCGCAACACGAAGCGCGCGAGCAGGACCGAGACCGCACTGAACGCCGAGGAGGCGACGACCGCCAGCTCGCCGTCGGGGAGCTGGCTCGCGGTGAACAGGATGATGAAGGCAGCGGCGTCGACGGTGCCCTGCACCAAGAAGAACGGCCACCAGCGCAGCCGCAACCCCAGGCGCTCGCGTTTTTGGAGGGCGAAGAAATAGACCAGCGTTGCGGCCAGCGCGATGACTCGGGCCAGCCAGGTCGTCTGCACCTGCCCCATCGCCGCCGTGCCCTCGCGGGCGGCGCTGAACATCACCGCATAGCAGACCCCCGCTACCGTCGAGAGCGCCGCGGTGACGAGCAAGTCCCTCAGCCGCGCCTTGCTGCCGCCCGCGTGTCGTCTCAACGCAGCGCCGACGAGCACGATCCCGGCGAGTGTCACGGCGATGCCGGCCCATTGCGGCAGCTCCGGCCGCGCCCCGAGAAACACCGCGATGACGACGCTGAAGCCCGGGTACAGGCCACCGGCGATCGGGCTCACGATGCCGATCGGACCGCGCGTCAGGGCGGTGAAGAAGAACACACCGCCGATCGCAAGACTGAGCCCGCTCAACGCCGCGAAGGCGAAGCCGCGGCCGTTCCACATCAGTCCGCTGTCAACCAGCCACAGCCACGGCGTGAGCACCACGAGCCCGGCTGCCGTGAGGCCGAGCAGCGCGTTCACGGGTCCGAGCGACTGCCCGGGATACCGCGATGCGAAGGCGATCCCGCCCCAGGCCAACGCGCAGACGGCACCGAGCAGACCCGCGGTCATGCGCTGCGCCGATCGAGCGAGCCGATCACGCGGGGTGGTTTCCGAGGGTCAAGATGCGAGCCGCCGGAGCCCCTCGAGCCCGACCGGACGCCCGCCGAACTCGCCCATGGCATCGACCACGGCACCCCACAGGTAGCTCGCCGACGCGCTGTCCGCGAGCAGGTGGAAGGCCAGCGTCGGGCCGAGATCGGCGCGGATGATGATGCCGTTGAGGCGGGCGATCGAGGTCTGCGCGACGGCGTGCAACGCGAAGCGCTTGGGGCGCAGGTCGATGGCGCAGATCTTGGCAAAGAGCGCGGTGGCATCGTTGCCGGTGATCGCGAACCACGCGTTGGTGGCCATGCGCGGCACGGCGTAGGCGCCGCCCTCGGATGGCGCCGCG
>VGEJ01000052.1 GCA_016869335.1 Alphaproteobacteria bacterium
CGCCCGGCTGCCAATCGAGCCGCGCGCCGCGGCGCCGCGAGCGGACGCATGATCCGAGCTTACGGTATGGCCTTCGCGCAACTCGGCTCGCCCGAGTTCCGCGCCGTGTTGTGGCGCGCTCTGGCCTTGAGTGCCGGCGTCTTCGTCGCGCTGGCGGTGCTCGTGTGGTGGCTGTTCGATGGTCTCGGGCTGTTCACCTGGGGCTGGCTCAACTGGATCGTCGAGGCGTTCGGCTGGGGTGCCTTCCTGGTCGTGACGTGGATCTTCTTCCCCGCGGTCGTTTCGAGTGTCATTGGCATCCTTCTCGATGACGTGGTCGCCGCGGTCGAGCGCCGCCACTATCCTGCCGATCCGCCGGGACGGCCGCCGGCGTTCTGGCGCTCGCTGGCGGTCGGGTTCAACTTCGCGCTGGTGATGGCGATGCTCAACATCGTTGTTCTACCGCTCTACCTGGTCTTGATGTTTGTGCCGCCACTCAATTTCTTTGTTTTCTATGGACTGAACGGCTATCTTTTGGGGCGCGAGTACTTCGAGCTGGTGGCATTGCGGCAGCTCGACGACCAGAGGGCGCGCCAAGTGCGCAAAGCGAACGCGTGGCGGCTGTTCGTGGTTGGCGCGGCGGCGGCGTTCTTGTTCACGATCCCGTTTGTCAACCTGCTGATGCCTCTGGTGGCGGCGGCGGCGATGGTGCATATCTTCAAGACGCTATCGGCGTAGCTCGGCGCGCGCGCCGCGTGAAGGACCGGAAGATGGCAAACAGCGAAGGTCAGACCCTGTACCGCCCGGAAGTGCCGCGACGGTTGACCGACATACCGTCCACGGGCGCCGCGCATGCCTCGCGTTATGGCGCAGAGGCCAAGACGTTGATCGTTGGCCGCGACATCGACCTGTCGGGCTCGATCGGCGCGTGCGAGCGGCTGGTGGTCGAGGGCCGGGTCGAGGCGGCGCTGCGCGGCTGTCATCATCTCGAGATCGCCTCGGGCGGGGTCTTCAAGGGCGTCGCTGACGTGCGCGAGGCGCGCGTCAATGGCAGCTTCGAAGGGACCCTGACGGTGCGCGGCTGTCTTCAGGTCGAGGCGTCCGGCCGCGTCAACGGCGAGGTCCACTACGGTGAGATCGAGATCGCCCGCGGCGGCCAGGTTGGCGGACAAGTGCAAGCGCTGTCGGCCGAGGAAGACGACGCGGCCAACGATGTAACCAAGCTCGTGGTGGGCGAGAGCCGTTGAGCGCCCCACGGGAGCGGCGCCAACGGCGGAGGCTGAGCGCGTGACTGCACGCCGCGGCTGGCGGCCGTTAGGGTGTGTGTTGGGGGGTGCGCTGACGGTAACGGGCTGCGTGAGTCCGGCTCCCGTGCCCGAACCTGCGGCCGTGACCGGTGCCGGCGTCGCGCGGACGCCGACGCCGAACCCGCCGCGCGAAGCGGCCGTACGGCCGCCGGTGCGGCAGAAGCCCGCACCTGCGGCTCGGCTGCCCTCGGTCCTCAGCGGCATCGAGCAGCTCGTCGGCATGGAAGCGGGCGCTATCGCCAAGCTGTTCGGTGAGCCCGCGCTGCTGCGTCACGAGCCGCCTGCCCAAGTGTGGCTCTATACCGGCCCGACCTGTGTCCTTCACCTGTTCCTCTATTCGGAAGCCGGCGCGCAGACCTATCGCGTCAGGCACGCCGAGGTGCGGGGTCGCGACCTGGCGATGGTGGCGCCCCCGACGCGCTGCCTTGAGGCGGTGGTGACCGAGGCCGCTGCCCAGACGCACTAGTGGCCGCGCTACGGCGCCGGCGCGCGTCGCGGATCAGCGGTTGCGGGTGCTAGTCTAGCCCATCCGCCACGCATAGACGGAGACGGCATGTCCGCGCCCGCGTTCGATGGCGTCCGCCTCGCCATCGTCTCGAACCAGCTCGGCGCGATCTGCGCCAAGATGGCCAATACGCTGCACCGCACCGGCCGCTCGGGCGTGCTCAACACCGCGCGCGACTTCTCGTGCTGCATCGTCACGCGCGACCACCGGCTCCTGTCGGTGGTCGAGAGCCAGCCGATCCATGTGCTGGCCGGGCCGGACCAGATGGCGCGCACGATGGCCGATCTCCACCCCGATCTGCGCCGGGGCGACGCCTACCTCCACAACTCGCCCTATCATGGCTGCGGGCACGCCGCCGATCACACCATCATCGTGCCGGTGATCGACGATGAGGGACCTACCGGTTCGCGATCGAGGCCAAGGCGCATCAGGCCGACTGCGGCAACTCGATTCCCACCACCGTCATGCCGGTAGCCCGCGACGTCTACCACGAGAGCGCCCTGATCTTCGCTGCGACGCGCATCCAGTGCGACTACCGCGACAACGAGGACATCCTGCGCATGTGCGCGATGCGCATTCGCGCCCCCGAGCAGTGGCGCGGCGACTATCTCGCCATGCTCGGCGCGGCGCGGATCGGCGAGCGCGAGCTCGTGGCGCTCTGCCGGGAGCTCGGCTGGGACACCCTCGAGACCTACACCGCCGAGTGGTTCGACTATTCCGAGCGGCGCATGATCGAGGCGCTCCGCCGCCTGCCCCGGGGCAGCCGCACGGTACGCAACCGCCATGATCCGATCCTCGAGCAGATCGAGGGTGTGCCTATCGAGGTGAGTGTGGCGATAGACCCGGACGCCGCCACGGTCGAGATCGATCTCCGCAACAACCCCGATTGCATGCCGAACGGTCTCAACCTGAGCGAGGCCGGCTCGCGCACCGCCGCGCTCCTCGGCCTGTTCAACTCGCTCGGGCCCGGCGTGCCCGCCAACGCCGGCAGCTTCCGCCGCGTCCGCGTGCTGCTGCGCGAGAACTGCTGCGTCGGCATCCAAAGGCACCCGACGAGCTGCTCGGCCGGGACCACGAACCTGAGCGACCGGGTGATCAACGGCGTCCAGCGCGCGACTGCCGAGATCGCCGAGGGCTATGGTCTGTCCGAAGGCGGCCTCGTGCTGCCGCCGGCCTTCGGTGGGATCGCCGGGACCGACCCGCGCACCAACCAGTACTACGTGAACTACCTGATGCTCGGGTTCGGCGCCGGGCCGGGCGCACCCGCGGCCGATGGCTGGCTCAGTCTGGGCACGGTCGGGGTGGGCGGCGTCATCCGCTACGATGCCGTCGAGGTCGATGAACTGCGCTATCCGCTGGTCATCAGCCAGCGCCGCGTCCTGCCCGACACCGAGGGCGCCGGTCGCTTCCGCGGCGCGCCCAACGTGCTGGCCGAGTTTGGGCCGACGCACGGCGAGATGCAGGGCGGCTTCTCGGCCGACGGGGTGGTCAATCCGGCGCGCGGCGCCCGCGGCGGCGCGGATGGCACGCCGGGCCGGCAATACCGGCGGACCCGGAACGGCGACCTCGTCCCGCTCGATTCGTGGGCCCCGGTGCACCTCGTGCCGGGCGAGACCATCGTCTCGTATGCCGCGGGCGGTGGCGGCAACGGACCGCCGTGCGAGCGCGCGCCCGAGCGGGTCGCGGCTGATGTCCGCGAGGGCTGGGTCAGCCGCGCCCGCGCCGAGACCGTCTACGGTGTCGTCCTCGACGATACCGGCGCGGTGGACGCCGCGGCAACGACGCGGCGTCGGGCTCCGCGCTGACGCACCCGCGCGGTCCCGCCGGCGGGCTTCATTCTTGACCACCACTGGCGTGCTCCGTACGCTCACCACTGGCTTCAAGCCGAAACGCCAAGGGGAGGAAAGGGCAATGTCTGAGTCCGTGAGGGGTGCGTTCCGCACCCGCCGACTGGCGCTGGCGGCCGCGCTGGCGCTGGTGCCGCTCGCCGAACGCGGCGCCCGGCACTGGGTCGCCTGCCACTTCCCGGGCGAGCTCAGCGCCCGCGGCGCCTAGTCCAGGCTACTTCCACCAATCGCCGGGCTGGCGCGGGCGGATCGAGGAGCGCGCGCGCGCCGCGGGGGGCTCCGGCTCGATGTCCATGAGGAAGCGCTGCGCGGGGCTCAGCCGCTCGTAGAGCGCCCGGGTCAAGAACTCGCGCTGCACCAACTGCTGCGGCAGGTCGCGCCGCGTGTACGAGAGGTGCAGCACCCGCCGCCGCGCGCCCCCCAGGTTGCGGGTACCGGCGTGCCAGACCGACGAGTTGGTGACGATCACCGCGCCCCGCGGCGCCTCGACGTGGATCTCGCCGGGATAGGGGGCATTCAGGTCGAGCGGTATCAGGCGCGCTTCCGCCGCGGTCGGCGCTACCGGCTCCCAGTCGGCGCGGTTGGCGGCCGCCACATTGATCGGGGGCCAGCAGTGCGAGCCCGGCACCACCCGCGTCGGACCGTTGTCTCGGGTCATGTCGTCGAACAGGATGATGGCGTTCACCACCCACCAGTCGTCGGCGAACAGCTTGGGCACGTCGGCGTGCAACTCCTGCTCGCCGCGGCCGGGCAGCGGGTCGCGCAGGTTGGCGCCGTGCACCTTGATCTCGCCGAGCAGGTGGTGCGCCGCCAACAGCACGGGCGCAAGCGCCAGACAGCGATCGTAGACCGCCGTCTTGTTGAAGATGTTGGCGACCCGCGGGGCGCCGGGCTCGATGCCGGTCTCGTGCCCGCCGCGCTCGCCCTCGAGCGCGAGAAGGCGATCGAACTCGGCCGCCATGTCTGCGCACTGTGCCGGCGTGAGCACGCCGGTCGCGATGAAATAGCCGGTCTCATCGAGGTCGCGCCGGTGGTCCTCGCAGAGCCCGGCCGCCGCGATGCCGAGCTCGCGCAGAGCCTGCCTGGTGTACATCGCTCCTTCGCGCCGCGGTGCTTCTACGGCCGTGTGTCCACGAGAGTGCCGCTTCGGCCGCGCCGCCGCAAGCGCCGGCTGCGTCAGCCCACGAAGGCGGCGAGGCGATCGAGGCACGCATCCCAGCCCTCCTCGGTCCGCCCGCGCACCGCCGCGTCATGGAGCCGCTCGTGGACGATGATGACCTCGGTCGCGTCGCCGGTCGGAACGAAACGCACCGTGACGCGATCCGGTGGCCGCCCGCCAGGCTCGAGACGCCACGTGTACACCAGTCGATGCGGCGGCTCGACTGCCAGGAACTCACCGAGAATCCACAGAAGAGCGCCGTCCGAGAAGCGGTTGGCGATGCGGTCGACGCGCAGGTCGATCTCGGCGCCGGCGCAGGACGCCTCGCGCGTCCCCCACCAGCATTGCAGGAGCTGCGGGTCGGTCCAGGCGGCGAACAGCCGGTGTGCTTCCGCCCTGATCGTGCGCCGTACCATCAGACCGAGCGTGCCCTCAGACGCGCTGTCGGTTGCTTCCGGTCCAGTCATACACCCCCCCTCATCGCTCTCCTTCCACGTAGTCCGCCAGTGCCTCCAGCGTGTCACCCCAGAACCGGCGGTAGTAGTCAAGCCAATGCTCGATGTGGCGGAGGCGGTCGGCCGCGAGCGTACACGTATGGACTCGCCCCTCGACGTCGCGCGCGACCAACCCCGCCTGCTCGAGCACCTTGATGTGCTTGGACACCGCATTGAGCGACATCGCGAAGGGTGCGGCGAGGTCGCTCACCCGGGCTGGACCGCCGGACAGCCGGCGCAGCAGAGCGCGCCGTGTGCGATCCGCGAGCGCATGGAAGATGCGATCAAGCTCATCCTCCTCGATCGCATCGCGGGCGCGCGTGGCAGCGAGAGCCAATGGCATCAGAAATATTCAACTATATAGTTGAATATTTCAAGCCCCGATGGTAGCGGCGGCCGGTGGTAGCACACAGGGAGGTAGCGATGGCCGAGCCGATCCATCAGGAAGTGGTGATCAAGGCGAGCCCGAAACGGGTCTACGACGCGCTGATCAACGCCCAGCAGTTCAGCGCCGTCACGGGCGGCGCGCCGGCCGAGATCGAGCGCGAGGCGCGCGGCGCGTTCTCGTTCTTCGGCGGTCGCATCGTGGGCCGTAACCTGGAGCTCGTGCCGGGCCGGCGCGTCGTTCAGGCCTGGCGCGCCGGCGATTGGGACGAGGGCGTGTACTCGATCGTGCGCTTCGAGCTCAGCGAGCAGGGCGGCGAGACCAGGCTGGTGCTCGACCACGTCGGGTTTCCCGACGCGGCGCGGCCGCACCTCGAGAGCGGCTGGCCGGCCATGGATTGGGAGCCGCTGCGCAAATACCTTGCCTGAGTCGCCCGGTATCGCGGCGTGAGCCGGCTCGTTAGAGTCTGCCCATGCCGGGAGGTGGCGCGGGAGCCTTCATCTGTGATGCCGTGCGCACGCCGATCGGACGCTATGGCGGCGCGCTCGCATCGGTGCGCACCGACGATCTGGCGGCGATCCCGATCGCAGCGCTGATGGCGCGCCACCCGGCCGCAGATTGGGCGGCGGTCGATGACGTCATCTACGGCTGCGCCAACCAGGCCGGGGAAGACAACCGAAACGTCGCCCGCATGGCGGCGCTGCTGGCGGGCCTTCCTGTTACGGTCGCGGGAGTCACGGTGAACCGCCTCTGCGCCTCGGGCCTCGAGGCGGTGGCGCAGGCCGCGCGCGCCATCAACACCGGTGAGGCCGAGCTGATCATTGCCGGCGGCGTCGAGAGCATGTCGCGCGCTCCGTTCGTGGTGCCGAAGGCCGACTCGGCGTTCTCCCGCCGCGCCGCAATCGAGGACACCACCATCGGCTGGCGCCTCGTCAACCCGGTGATGCGCGAGAGATACGGCGTCGATTCGATGCCGGAAACCGCCGAGAACGTCGCCGCCGAGTTCCGGATCGCGCGCGCCGATCAGGATGCGTTCGCCTGCCGCTCGCAGCAGCGTGTTGCGGCGGCGAAAGCTGCCGGACGCTTCGTCGCGGAAGTCGTCCCTGTGGTATCGCCCGGCATGGCGGCCGTCGCCGACGATGAGCACCCCCGCGCCGACACGACGCTCGCCAGGCTTGCCGCCCTGCCGACGCCCTTCCGCGCCGGCGGTTCGGTGACGGCAGGCAACGCCGCCGGCGTCAACGACGGTGCCTGCGCCATGACCATCGCCTCGGAGACGGCCTGCCGCCGGCACGGCTTGACACCGCGGGCGCGTGTGCTCGGTGCGGCCGCCGCCGGTGTGCCGCCGCGCATCATGGGTATCGGCCCGGCGCCGGCGACGCGCAAGCTTCTCGCCCGGCTCGGCCTCGGCCTCGGCGACATCGACCTGATCGAGCTCAACGAGGCATTCGCCAGCCAGGTTCTCGCCGTGCTCCGCGACCTCGGTCTGCCTGACGATGCCGAGCACGTCAACCCGAACGGCGGCGCCATCGCGCTCGGTCACCCGCTCGGCATGACCGGGGCGCGGCTCGCGACCACCGCGACCTACGAGCTCGCGCGCCGCGGCGCGCGCTATGCGCTGTGCACCCTGTGCATCGGGGTCGGGCAAGGCCTGGCGCTCGCGCTCGAGCGCGTGTGAGCGCTTCTCGCTAGCGCGCCGCCTCAACTCGACGACCGAGAAGCCCCTGCGGCCGGAAGAACAGGATCGTGATGACGATGAGAAGCGCGATCGCCTCGCGGAACTCCAGCGCCGCGCCCGGCAGATAGGCGCGCAGAAACACCTCGATGAAACCGAGCACGAAGCCGCCGACGACCGCGCCCGGCAGGCTGCCCAGTCCGCCGAGGATGACAGCGATGAAGGCCTTGAGCACCGGCACCAGCCCCATCAGCGGTCGTACGCTTCCCGACTGGGCGACCCACAGGAGCGCGGCGACGCCGGCGAGAATCCCCGACAGCGCGAAGGCGGTGGCCACGACCGCGTTGGCGTGGATCCCCATCAGCCGGGTGGTGCGGAAGTCGACGGCCGCGGCGCGCATGGCCAGGCCAAGGACGGTTGAGCGTAAGAACACCATCAGCAGCAGGAGGAGGATCGCCGTCGCCACGATGGAGAGCGCCTGGATCGAGCCGACGACGAGATCGCTGATCGTGATCGCCTGCTTGAAGAACGCGGGCGTCACGATGGCCTTGCCACGCGGACTGATGGCGTTCTGGAGCACCACCTGCAGGAGCGCCGAGACCGCGAAGCTGGTGAGCAGCATCGAGGCCGCGCTGGCATCACGCACCGGCCGGAACGCGACCCGCTCCATCGCCATCGCCGCGACGGCGGTGGCGATGATGGCCACGACGACCGCGCCACCGAAGGGGAGCGCCAGTACGGCGAGCCCGCCGTAGATCGCGTAGCCGCCGAGGGTCAACAGCTCGCCGTGGGCGAAATTGATCAAGCCGAGAATGCTGAACACCAGCGCGAGGCCGAGCGACAGGAGCGCGTAGACCCCGCCGAGCGCGAGTCCGTTGACGACGTGCTGGACGAAGACGTCCATGGTCTATACGTCGGCGAGGCCCATGTAGGCGCGCTCGACCCCGGTCGAGGCGCGCAGCTCTCCGGCACGCCCCGCCATGGCGAGCTGGCCGTTGCGCAGCACGTAGCCGCGATCGGCGATCTCGAGGGCGCGATCGACGCTCTGCTCGACCAGGAGGATCGTTAAGCCGCGGGTGCGGAGCCGAGCGATCAGATCGAAGATCAGGTCGACGATCTGCGGTGCCAACCCGAGCGAGGGCTCGTCCAGGAGGAGGAGCTTGGGTACCGACATGAGCGAACGCCCGATCGCCAACATCTGCTGCTCGCCACCCGAAAGCGTGCCGGCGAGCTGCGTGCGCCGCTCGGCGAGCACCGGGAACAGCTCGAACACCTCCGCGCGGGTCGCTTCGATGGCGCGGCGTTCGTTCCGCGTCGCGGCACCGAGCGCGAGGTTCTCATCGACACTCAAGTTGGGAAAGACGTGGCGCCCTTCGGGTGTAAGGGTCATGCCGAGCCGGACGATCCGCTCCGGCGCGAGGCCGGAGACGGATTGTCCCGCGAACTCCACTCGGCCGCTCGCAGCGGGCACCAGTCCCATCACGGCGTTGAGCGTCGAGCTCTTGCCGGCGCCATTGGCGCCAAGGAGCGCAACGATCTCGCCGGTCGCGACGGTGAGGCTGAGGCCGCGCACGGCGTGCACGGCCCCGTAGCTCACCGCCAGGTCGTCCACCGCCAGCATCGGACGGCGTCAGTGCGGCGGCTCAGCCCTCGCGGTCCTTGGTGTAGTTGACCGAAGCCGGCGCAACCTTATCGGCGGCCGGGTTCACCTTGGTGATGCCGACGCGCTGACTGCTCTTGACCCCGACGATGTAGACCGTGCGGATCGGGTTGCGCTCGGTCCCCTTGTAGGTCACCGGGCCGGTCGTGCCCGCCCAGTTGTCCAGGTTGGCGAACGCATCGCGGATCGCCGTCGTGTCGAGGCCGCCTGCGACCTTGACCGCCTCGGCGATGGCGTAGACGAGCTCATAGGCGGTGACGTAGTTGGCGGCGCTCACCTTCTCGCCCTTCTTCTCCTCGAACATCTTGAAGAAGTCGGCGACCTTGGGCTCGAGCGACGGATCGGCCGCGGTCGTGAGCACGTAGCCCTCGGCGATATCGCCCAACCCGAAGGTCGAGGCCGTGTCCGAGCCGTCGCTGCCGACTACGGGCGTGGTCACGCCGGCCTGACGCAGCTGAGTCATGAATGCACCGATGTCGGGCTCGAAGGCTGAGGTGTGGATGACGTCCGGCTTCTCCTCGAGGTTGGCGATCTTGGTTACCTCGGCGCTGAAGTCCTGCTGGCCGAGGGTGTAGGTGCCCCAGCCCAAAACCTTGCCGCCGAGCTTCTCGAACGACCACGCGAAATAGCCGGGCAAGAGCTCGGTGTAAGGAATGTCGTGGGAGCCGAGGAGGTAGGCCTTGCGGTAACCCTGGTCCCACGCGTATTGGGCCATCGCCGCGCCCTGCAGGTTGTCGGCGGTGAACCAGGTGAACAGGTAATCGCCGACCATGGCGGGCAGGATCGGGCTCGACGCGGACGATGATATCGTCAGGATGTTCTTCGGCTGGGTCTCTTGCGCCACCGCCACCGAATGGTCGACGTCGGTCGGCGAGATCACGACGTGGGCGCCCCAGGCCACCATCTCCGTGGCGCACACGGCCGAGGGCGGAACCTCGGAGCGGATGTCCTGGATCTTCGTCTCGATCTTCCACTTGCCGTCGATGCCGCCGGCGGCGTTGATTTCATCGACCGCCATCTCGATGCCCTGGACATTCGGCTGGCCAACGATACCGAGATAGCCGGACACGCCCTCGCAGACGCCGAGCTTGAGATCCTCGGCCATCGCGGCGCCGGCACCGACCGCGGCGGCTGCCACGGCCACGGCCGTTAGAAGCCCGTGCCGTGCAACATGAGATACGCTCATCGATGTTCTCCCTCTGGGTCGCTTCCGCTGTGAGAGGCCTTCGTTCGCCTGTCGCCCAGGTAGGCCTGAATGACCTGGGGATTCTTCTGCACCTCGTCGGGCGTTCCTGCGGCGATCTGCTCGCCCTTGTTCAGCACCACGACGCGATCGCAGAGGCGCATGATGAGGCGAAGATCGTGATCGACGACCAGCATGCCGAGGCCGTAGCGCCGGCGCAGATCCTCCAGCAGCACGAGCAGGTCGTCGGATTCCACCTGGTTCATGCCGGCGCCGGGCTCGTCGAGCAGGAGGTAGCGTGGCGCCGTCGCCAGCGCGCGCGCGATCTCGAGCCGGCGCTGCGGCCCGTAGGCCAGCGTCCCCGCCATCCGCCCACCCACTTCCGCCAAGCCGAAGTCCTGGAGCAGGCCACGGCACGCCGCGGCTCGCGCGCCCTGACCGCGGCCCCGGCGACTGGCGAGGGCGGCGACGATCACGTTCTCCAGCACCGTCATGTTGCGGAACAACCGGATGCTCTGGAACGTGCGACCGATCCCCAGATGGGCGATGTCGCGGGCATGCGAATCGGTGATGTCGCGGCCATCGAGTACGATGTGCCCGCTCGTCGGGATGAGGGCGCCGGCGATGAGATTGAGCAGCGTCGTCTTGCCCGAGCCGTTAGGACCGATGAGCCCGACGATCTCGCCCGGGCGCAGCGCCAGGCTCACCGCATCGACCGCCAGCAGCCCGCCGAAGGCTTTGCTGACCGCCTTGACCTCCAACGTACCCTCGTGTGGGCGTGGCACCGTGACGGCCGCGACCGAGACCGGCAGTGGCATGACCTTGGCGCGCCAGCGGGCGATGTGCTCGTCGAGCTCGATGTAGCCGAGGATACCCTCGCGGCGGCGGTACATGACCAAGAGGATGGCCACGCTGAGGCCGGCCGTCGTCAGTCCGAATACCTGCTCGACCTCGACTGGCCCGAGCGTGAAGCCCTCCTCGAGGCGGCGCAGGACCTCGACCACGAGGGTGATGAGGACCGTGCCGACGACGGCGCCGGACGTCGTGGTCATGCCCCCGACGATCAACATTGCGAGGAGCTGGAAGGTGAGCTGAAAATAGAAGCCGTGCGGGGAAATGACGCCGAGGTAGTGCGCGAGCAGGGCGCCCGAGACCGCGGCGATGGCGGCGCTCAGCACCCAGGCGATCAGACGCTGGCGGCCGATATCGACGCCGACCGAGCTGGCGGCGAGCTCGTCCTCGCGCGAGGCGCGGAGCATGAGCCCGAAGCGAGTGTCGCGATAGGTCCGCGCCGCGACGATGGCGAGCGCCGCCCACACGAAGGCGGTGAGGACGTCGACCTCGCGCGGCAGGCCATAGAGCGCGCGCGGGCCGCGCGTGTAGTCGTCGGCGCCGATGATCACCGCGTTGGTGATGACCAGGAACGCGAACGTGCCGATCGAGGCGGCGATGCCGGCCATGCGCGCGATCGGCAGCCCGATGACGAAGGCGATCGCGCCGACGGCCAGCGCGGCGATGGGCGTTGCCCACCACACGTCCATGTGGAGGGCGTGCAGCGCGGTCGGCAGCTTGGGCAGCACGCTCTTCATGGTCTCGGGCGGGATCGTGAGCGCCGCCGACAGGTAGGCGGCGAGCGCCATGAAGCCGACGTGACCGAAGCTCAGGATGCCCGAGTTGCCGCTGAAGAGCCCGAAGCCGAGCACCGCTACCACGGCGATGAAGAAGAACGTCAGGGTGCCCTGCAGCGCGGCCCCTAGGGCGAAATGCCCGACGAGGGCGACCGCCGCCAGCGGGACGATCAGCCACAGGCTTCCGAGTGCCGATCGCAACGGCACACCGGCGATGCCGGGGGGCGCCCAGCTGCGCACAACCTCGTTCACGCTCACGGCGCCCGTTAGGGTCAGGCGATGCCGGGCGCTGTCTGGCGCAACGTGCGCGGGCGCCGCCGCGGCGTGCCCACTGGTCGCCATACGGAGGCACACGGTATCGAGATCACACGTCCTCCCCTGTCCGCCCATTGCTG
>VGEJ01000053.1 GCA_016869335.1 Alphaproteobacteria bacterium
GCGCACCGCGGCGATGGCGCCCGCCGACGCCTCGAGGCCCTGGACGTCGCTGCCGGTATGGAAGGCGACACCGCTGCGCCGGCAATGGTCAGCCACGCCGCGCGTGAACTTGTAGGAATCGCCGAGCTCATCGCCCGGGAAGTGAATGCCGCCGGCGATGCCATCGGCGGTCTCGCGCAGCGCGGGCTCGAGCGCAACGCAGCCGCGGCGGTCGGCGACAGTGAAGTTCATGCCGAAGGAGCGCATCGATTCGCTGAGCCGCGCGGCCGCGTCAAGCGCCGCGGCGCTGCAGTAGATCTTGAGGCAGCCCTTGGTGTTGAGGTCGTAGTCCAGCCCAACGTCGGTGCGCACTTCCTTGAACGCGCGCTGGCTGAGGAGCGCGAGCCGTAGGTTGGCGAGCGTGTTGGCGCGGAACCGCTCGGCCGTGCAGTTGCGGAGGAACTCGACGCCCCAGCGGCCGACGCGCGGGATCGCGCCATAGCGCAGCAGCACCGGCGCGTCCTCCTTGCCGAGCCAGCGCAGCACGTTGCGCGGCATCCCCGGCTGCGACCACGGCATCACCTCGCTCGCGTGGACGATGCCGCCGTTGGCGAAGCTCGCCTCCTGCGCGACATCGTCGTGGCGCTCGAACACCTCGACCGCGTGGCCGCGCTTCATCAGGTAGTAGGCCGTCATGGTGCCCACCACGCCAGCCCCGAGCACGCTGACCCGCATCAGCTCGCCTCCCTCAGCCCGTCGTTCTTTCGGCTATCGGCACCTCAGTCTGCGATCAGACTCAAGCGGGCGTGGACCTTGCGCAGGTAGTCGAGTTCACCGAGATCGAAGCGACCTTCCGCAATATCGCGCCGGAAGTCCTCGAGCTCGAGCCGCAGCGCCCCGGAGATACTCTGGTGCAGCAATTGATCGATCAGGTGACGCGCCTCTTCCTCTCGCGAGGCGGAAGCCGGCGGGCTGCTGGCGGCCGGAGCCGCCGGGCGTGTCGGTTCCGGTTCGTCGGCGCTCGGCGCCCGCTCATGCGGTACGAGAAGCATGTTCCAGGTGACATCAGCGAGTCGCATACGGGCGCGGATCTCACGCGCCGCCGCCACGATGTCGGCCGCGTCATCCCCCCCGAGGCGCTCCAGAAGCGCCATGAACTCGTCACGGTTGAGCGTTGTCATGTACTGCCGTTCAGGGTTTGGCGGCGGATCCTAGCAGGCCGTGGCGGTTAGACGAAGCGGCCCTCGCCCAGCATGGCGGTGGCGCCGTCCGGTGTCTCCGCCCAGAGCGCGACGCCGCCCCCGTCGAGCCGTCCAGCGATGCGGAAGGGCGCAGTCACGAAGAGCGGCGCCAGCGCACGGACGGTGAACGACGCGAGGTTTCGCCCGGCCGCTTGGCGCCGGCACAGGTCGAGCAGCAGGGTGGCGGTGAGCGGCCCGTGGACGACGAGGCCGGGGTAGCCTTCGACGGTGGTGGCGTAGGGCGCATCGTAATGGATACGGTGACTGTTGAAGGTCAGCGCGGAATAGCGAAACAGGAGCACCGGATCGGGCCTGACCTCACGGCCGAACGCCGCATCATGGGGCGCCGTCCGGGGCGCCGGCGGGACCTCGCCGGCCCTCGGTGCGGCGCGATAGACCAGGTCCTGCTCCTCGACCAGGGCCGGGTAGTCGGCCGTCCCGATCGCATGGCGAAGGCCAACGAACACCAGCGTGCCGGAGCGGCCTTCCTTGACCTCCACCCTCATGATCTCGGAGCGGCGCACGATCGCGTCGCCAACACGAATGACCCCGGGGAACGCGATCCGGCTGCCGGCCCACATGCGGCGTGGGAGCGGTACATCGGGGAAAAACCGGCCGCGCCGCGGATGGCCATCGGGCCCGAGCTCGGACTGCCGCGTGGTGTCGTGAAAGAACAGCCAGTGTGAACCCGGCGGCAACGGATCGCCCACCTCGGGCCATGGCTCGTCGCGATCGAGCAGCGCCGCAAAGGCCGCCATTCGTCCGGCCGTCACGGTGTCGTAGCTTTCGTGCACCCGACCCACCCAGTCGGTCAGGCGTGAGAAATCGCCGGTCATGCCGCTCATTTCGCCCCGGGTGCCCGGAGGCTAGACCGATCGGCGGCGTTCGCCAAGGCTCCCGGCGCTCAGCACAGGCCGAAGGCGCGCGCCAGGAGCTCGTAGGAGCGCAGGCGCGCCGCGAACGAGTGGGTGATCGTGAGGATGACCAGCTCGGCAATGCCATAGGCCGCCGCCATCGCATCGAGCCGGCGTCTGACGGCATCCGGGGTACCAACAAAGCTGCGCGAGCGGTAGCGGGCGACGCGTGCGCGCTCCTCGGCGCTGTAGGGGTAGCCGAGCGCCTCCTCGACCGAGGGGTAGGGTCCCAACTCGCCGCGGTCGAGCCGCAGCCGCCACAGGTCGCGGCTGGTCGCCAGCCGATCCGCCTCGGCCTCGGTCTCTGCGACGATGACGAAGACCCCGGCGTTGGTCCTCGGCTCCGGGTACAGCGCCGAGGGCCTGAAGTGCGCGCGGTAGCCCTCCACGACCATCTCGCCGTCGGCCGGATTGATGAAGTGGGCATGCGAGTACGCGAGCCCGAAGTGGGCCGCGTAGGCCGCGCTCTGGTCGCTCGAGCCGAGGAGCCAGAGCCCGGGGACGCCGGCGGCGCGAGGGGTCGCGCGCACCGTCGCGAACGCCTCGGTGGTTGGCGCGGTGTCGGTGAGAAAGGCAGCGAGATCGCCGATCCGGGCCCCGAAGTACTCGATGCCGACGGGCGAGCCGCAGGCGAGCGCCGCCGCCGTGATCTGATCCGATCCGGGCGCGCGGCCGATGCCGAGGTCGATCCGGCCGGGATGCAGAAGCTCGAGCAGGCGAAAGGTCTCGGCGACCTTGAGCGGGCTGTAGTGGCTGAGCATCACCCCGCCCGAGCCAACCCGAATGCGCGAGGTCTGGGCAGCGACGTGACCGATCATGATCTCGGGCGCAGAGTCGGCGAAGCCATCGGTACCATGGTGCTCGGCCAGCCAATAGCGCGAGTAGCCGAGCGCCTCGCAGGCCTGCGCCAGGCGCACCGTCTCCACGAGCGCATCGTGCGCGTTCCCGCCGCTCCGAACCGGCGACTGATCGAGCACCGAAAGCTGCACGCCCGCCCGGTCTCCGCGTGAACCCGACGCCGGGGCGATCTTACGTCATTGGCCGCGCCCGTCCGCATGATCTGCGGCGGGCGCTAGGAAGCCCCTGGGCTTTGCATTAAGGTCACGGTCCGGAGCAGAGGGAAGAACCCGCCAAACGGGCAGCGGGAGGGCTCGGGCATGCGCTTTGCCGTCGACACCGGGGGTACGTTTACCGATCTGATCGTCGAGGACGGCGATCAGATCACCATGTACAAGACGGCGACGACGCCGCACGACCCCATCATCGGCTTGCTCGACAGCGTCGCTCTGGCCGCCAAGGACCTCGGCCTCTCGACCCGCGATCTGCTCGGTCGCGGCGACCTGTTCATCCACGGCACGACCCGGGCGATCAACGCCATCGTGACCGGGAACACCGCGCGCACCGCCTTCCTCACCACCCAGGGCCATCCCGACATCCTGGTCTTCCGCGAGGGCGGCCGCATCGAGCCGTTCAACTTCACGGTGCCCTACCCCGAGCCCTACGTGCCGCGCTCGCTCACCTTCGAGGTGCCGGGGCGCATCATGGCGGACGCCTCCGTGCGCGAGCCGCTCGATGAGCAAGCGCTGCGCGCGGTGATCGCCAAGCTCAAGGAGAAGAAGGTCGAGGCGGTCGGGGTGTGCCTGCTGTGGTCAGTGGTCAATCCGGCGCATGAGCTTCGCGTCGGCGACCTGTTGGCGGAGCACCTTCCGGGAGTTCCGTTCACTCTCTCGCACCAGCTCAATCCGGCGATCCGCGAGTACCGTCGCGCCTCCTCGACCTGCATCGATTCCTCGCTCAAGCCACTCATGGCGGCCTACCTCAACAACCTCGCCGCGCGCCTCGAGGCGGCCGGGTTCTCGGGCCGCGTACTCGTGGTCACCTCGCAGGGCGGGGTGATGGACGCGCGCGATGCGGCGCGCACCCCAATCCACTCGATCAACTCCGGGCCGGCCATGGCGCCGGTCGCCGGCCGCCATTTCGCCGCCGCCGACTCAGGAATGGACACCGCCGTGGTGGCCGACACCGGCGGCACCACGTTCGACGTCAGCCTGGTGCGCCGCGGCCGTATCCCGTGGACCCGCGAGACCTGGATCGGCCAGCCCTACCGCGGCCACATGACCGGCTTCCCCTCTGTCGACGTCAAGAGCATCGGCGCGGGCGGTGGCTCGATCGCCTGGGTCGACTCGGGCGGCATGCTGCACGTCGGCCCGCAGAGCGCCGGCGCGGTGCCCGGTCCGGCGTGCTACGGCACGGGTGGCAGCGAGGCTACGGTGACCGATGCCTCCTTGGTGCTCGGCTACCTCGACCCGGAGTATTTCCTCGGCGGCGCGATGCAGGTCGACCGTGCGGCGGCAGCGGCGGCCATTCGCGCCAGGGTTGGCGAGCCGCTCGGCCTGACGCTCGAGGCGGCGGCCGCCGCGATCATCGAGCTCGCGACCGAAAACATGGTGCACGCGATCGAGGACATCACGGTCAACCAGGGCATCGATCCCGCCACCGCGTGCCTGATCGGCGGCGGCGGCGCGGCCGGCCTCAACTCGGTGCTGATCGCGCGCCGGCTCGGCTGCCCAACGGTCATCATCCCCGAGGTCGGCGCGGCGCTGAGCGCGGCGGGCGCGCTGATGTCGGACCTCACGGCCGCGTTCCACGCCACATACTTCACCGCCAGCCAGCGCTTCGACCGCGACGGCGTCAATCGGGTCCTCGAGGAGATCGAGGAGAAATGCGAGGATTTCGTGCGTACCACCGGGCGCGGCGCGATCAGCCATCACATCGAGTTCGCAGCCGAGGCGCGCTATCCGCATCAGGTATGGGAGATCGAGGTGCCGCTGCGGGCGGCGCGGTTCCGTGCCGAGGGCGATGTCAAGGCGCTGCTGAAGAGCTTCCACGACGTTCACGAGGACGTGTTCGCGATCTGCGACCGCGACTCGGAGATCGAGGTGGTGGGGTGGAACGCGGCGGTGCGCTGCCGGCTGCGCGACGGTGCAAGCGGGACGCTGGCGCGGCGCCACCGCGCCGATCGCATCGCCTCCTCGCGCCGCGTCTATTTTCCCGGCACGGGCTACGTCGACGCGAGCGTCCACAACTTCGAGGCGCTCAATCGCCACGACCGGGTGCAGGCACCGGCGATCATCGAGTCCTCTTTCACCACGGTCGTGCTCTATCCCGGCTCTTCCGCCACGGTGACCGACGGCGGCAGCCTGTCGATCGACCCCGGCTCGTAAGCCGGTGGCGCCGGAACCGTCAGAGACCTGACCGCAGGGAGACCCAGATGGAGATCGCGCTCAAGGGTAAGCGTACGCTCATCACCGCCGGCGCCTCGGGCATCGGGCGGGTCATCGCCGACGTCTTCGCCGAGAACGGCGCCCGAATCCACCTCTGCGACATCGACGAGGCCGCGTTGGCCAAGGTCAGGGCGGAGCGACCCGAGTTCGGCGCCAGCGTCGCCGACGTCGCCGACCCGGCCGCGGTCGATCGCCTGTTCGACGAAGCGCTGCCGCGGCTCGGCGGCCTCGACATCCTGATCAACAACGCCGGCATCGCCGGCCCGACCAAGCCTTTCGCCGAGGTGACGCCCGAAGAGTTCACCCGGACGATGGCAGTCAATCTCAATAGCCAGTTCTTCTGCACCCGGCGCGCGGTCGCGCCGCTGCGGGCCGCGGGCGGCGGGGCGATCGTCAATCTGTCTTCGGTCGCCGGCCGATTTCCCATGCCGCTGCGTACGCCCTACTCGACCTCGAAGTTCGCGGTCTGCGGCTTCACCTCCGAGGCGGCCTACGAGCTCGGTCCCGACAACATCCGCGTCAACGCGATCCTGCCCGGCGCCGTCGAGGGGCCGCGGCTCCGCAACGTGCTGGAGAAGCAAGCGGCGGCGGCCGGCAGGACTTACGATGAGTGGCTGCCGACCGTGCTCTCGATGATCTCGATGCGCACCATGGTGTCACAGCGCGACATCGCCGAGATGGCGCTGTTCCTGAGCTCCGATGCGGGCCGCCACGTCTCGGGCCAGCTCATCGCCGTGTGCGGCAACTTCGAGGGCTACCGCCGGCCGGGCAGCCCGTGAGCGCAGCCGAGAGCCTCACCGCGCGGCTCAGGCGCTGTTACACGGGCGCGGTCTACGATGTGATGCGCGAGCTCGGGCTCGGCGAGGCGGTCCTGCCCTCCACCATCGCTCCGCTCGCGCCGGGC
This sequence comes from Alphaproteobacteria bacterium, assembly GCA_016869335.1. Lineage (GTDB taxonomy): Bacteria > Pseudomonadota > Alphaproteobacteria > VGEJ01 > VGEJ01 > VGEJ01. Next base: position 6,323 of record VGEJ01000053.1, read on the forward strand.
ATGACGCTCGCGGGTCCGGCGTGGACCTTCTCGGGCGACCTCGAGATGGGGCGCGATCCGCACCAGACGCTGCTCGGCTGGACCGAGGCGCTGGCGCTGGCGCCGGCGGGGCATGTGGCGGTGTACCAGCCCAACACCTCCGAGATCGCGCTGATGGGCGAGCTCTCAGCCGAGACGCTACAGCGGCGTGGCGTCCTCGGTTACATCGTCGATGGCGGCTGCCGCGACAGCCGCTTCATCATCGAGCGGGGCTTTCCCGTGTTCTGCCGTTTCCGCACGCCGCGCGACATCGTCGGGCGCTGGCTGGCGCGTGGGCTCGGCGAGCCGATCACGATCGGCACGGTCCGCATCGCCACGGGCGATTACGTGCTCGCCGACGGCGATGGCGTCATCGTCATCCCCGGCGCGCACGCCGTAGCGGTGATCGAGCGGACCGAGGCCGCAATGGCGACCGAGAACAAGGTGCGGAGCGCGATCCTCGCCGGCACCGATCCGCGTGAGGCCTACCGCCGCCACGGCAAGTTCTGATTCAGCCGGCCCCTTGGGCAGGCCGCACGTATTCCCAACAAAGCATTAAACAGTTATTTATATGTGTTCGTCATGCTGCGTCCCGAGCACTATACCGACCTGGCCGACATGTTCCGCCTCATGGGCGATCCGACACGCCTGCGCATCCTCTATACCTGCATCGATGCCCCGACTTGCGTCGGCGACATCGCGCGCGGCCTCGGGCTTTCGGCGCCGCTGGTGAGCCACCACCTGCGGCTCCTGCGGGGCGCGCGTATCGTGCGGGCGGAGCGCCGGGGCAAACGCGTCTACTACACGGCCGATGACGAGCACATCCGCGCCGTGCTTGCCGACATGGGCCGCCACGTGCGCGAGGCCGGGGCCGGCCTCAAGGTCGCCTGAGGTGTCGACGCACTGCGCGCATAGCCACGGCCCGCCGTCGGTCGCGCGCGGCTTCCGCACCGCGCTGTGGATCGCGCTGGCGCTGAACGCGGGCATGTTCGTCATCGAGGCGGCGGCCGGCTTCGGCGCCCACTCGGTCGCGCTGCAGGCCGATGCGGTCGATTTCTTCGGCGATGCCTCGAACTACGCCGTCAGTCTGCTGGTCCTCGGCTTCGCCGCCGTGTGGCGGAGCTATGCGGCTCTGCTCAAGGCGCTGGCGATGGCGCTGTTCGGCGTCGGGGTGCTGGCGAGCGCCGCCTACGCCTCGATCGTGCAACCGCTGCCCGGCGCCGCCGTGATGGGCGGCGTCGGCGCACTGGCGCTGGCGGTGAACATTGGTGTGACGTTCCTCCTCTATCGCTTCCGCGGCGGCGACGCGAACATGCGCTCGGTCTGGCTCTGCACCCGCAACGACGCGATCGGCAATCTCTCCGTCCTGCTCGCGGCGCTGGGCGTCTTCGGCAGCGGCACGGGCTGGCCCGACCTGGCGGTGGCCGCGATCATGGCGGTGCTGGCGCTGACTGCCGCGGTGCACGTCGGGCGCCACGCCTTCGCCGAGCTCAGGCCGGCCCGGGCGCCCGCGCGCTGACCACCCGCTCAATAGGAGCGCGGCAGGTCGAGAACGTGCTGGCCGATATAGGCGAGGATCAGGTTGGTCGAGACCGGCGCGATCTGATAGAGCCGCGTCTCGCGGAACTTGCGCTCGATATCGTACTCCTCGGCAAAGCCGAAGCCGCCATGCGTCTGCACACACATGTCGGCTGCCTGCCATGAGGCATCGGCGGCCAGGAGCTTGGCCAGGTTGGCCTGCTCGCCGCACGGCATGCCGGCATCGAACAACGCCGCTGCCTGCCGCACCACCAGCGCCGCCGCTGCCGTCGCGGCATAGGCGCGGGCGATCGGAAACTGGATGCCCTGGTTGGCTCCGATCGGTCGCCCGAACACCGAGCGGGTGCGGGCGTAGTCGCTCGCTCTGGCGATGAACCAGCGTGCATCGCCGATGCACTCGGCCGCAATCAGGATGCGCTCGGCGTTCATGCTGTCGAGGATGTAGCCGAAGCCTTCGCCTTCGACCCCGATCAGATTGGCCGCGGGCACGGCGAGATCATCGAAGAAGAGCTCGGTGGTGGCATGATTGATCATGGTGCGGATCGGCCGCACCGTGAGCCCGTTCCCCACCGCCGTGCGCAGATCGACGAGGAAGACCGAGAGTCCCCCGCTCCGCTTGCGCACCTGATCGGCCGGCGTCGTGCGCGCGAGCAGGAGCATCAAGTCGGAGTGCTCGACCCGCGAGATCCACACCTTCTGGCCGTTGATCCGATAGTGATCACCGACGCGCCGCGCGGTGGTCTTGAGCTGGGTGGTGTCGGAACCGGTGGTCGGCTCGGTCACGCCAAAGGCCTGCAGCCTGAGCGTCCCCTTGGCGATGGCCGGCAGATACGCAGCCTTCTGCGCGGCCGAGCCATGATTGAGGAGGGTCGCCATGGTGTACATCTGCGCGTGACACGCCGCGCCGTTGCAGCCGCTGCCGTGGATCTCCTCGAGGATCGCGACCGCGGCGTCGAGGCCGAGGCCACTCCCGCCGTACTCCTGGGGGATGAGGCTGGCGAGGAAACCCGCCTCGCTCAGCGCCGCGACGAACTCGGTCGGGTAGGTCCGAGCGCGGTCCTTGTCACGCCAGTAGGCGGCTGGATACCGGGCACAGAGGGCTCGCACCGGTTCGCGCACGTCGGCGTGGTCATCGGCCAGATCGATAACGGGCGCCCGGTCCGCACCGCGCCACGGCGCGCTCACGGCGCCGGCTGCGGCTCGGCCGGCCGCCCGCCCCTCAGCATCGTGATGATGCCCGAGAAATCGAGATCGCCGTGACCCATTGCGGCGAATAGGCTGTAGGTCGCGGCGGCCGCGGCGCCGAGCGGGGCAGGCGCCCTGGCGGCGTGGGCCGCCTGCTGTGCCAGGATCAGGTCCTTCAGCATCATTGCGGCGGTGAATCCGGGCTGGTAGGCGCGGTTGGCCGGCGAGGTCGGGACCGGCCCTGGCACCGGGCAGTAGCTCGTGAGCGCCCAGCTCTGGCCTGAGGATTTGGCCACGATGTCGAACAGCTTCTGGTCCGCCAGGCCAAGCTTCTCGGCCAATACGAAGGCCTCGCACACGCCGATCATCGCGACGCCGAGCATGAGATTGTTGCAGATCTTGGCGACCTGGCCGTTGCCGGCGGCACCGGCGTGGATGACGTTGCGGCCCATGCTGCCGAGGAACGGGCGGGCCGCCTCGCACGCGCTCTCCTCACCCCCGACCATGAACGTCAGCGTGCCATCTTCCGCCCCCTTGACGCCGCCCGACACGGGCGCATCGATCATCTGGAGCCCCCGCGCAGCGGCGGCAATGTTGACTTGGCGGGCCGTCGTCACATCGATCGTCGAGCAGTCGATCACCAGCGTGCCCGGTCGCGCCGCTAGCAGGAGGCCGCCCTCGCCGAGGTAGACCTGGCGGACTTCGGTCCCGCTCGGCAGCATGGTGATCACCGCGTCGGCCTTGCGTACGGCCTCGCTCGCGGACTCGACGGCGCGCGTGCCGGCCGCTGCCGCAGCCCCGGCCACGATGTCGAAACCAGCTACCCGGTGGCCCGCCTTCATCAAGTTGCGAGCCATCGGCTTGCCCATGTGACCAAGGCCGATGAAACCAACGTTCGCCATGCATCCTCCCTAGTCGAAACGCAATTCCTCCGCCCCGAGATCGGCAAAATAGCGCTCAATATCGCCCGGCATTACCCCCTCAAGCGCGGCCGGGCGCCAGCGCGGGTGGCGGTCCTTATCCAGCACCGCCGCGCGGACGCCCTCGTAGAAATCATGCGCCTCCATGAACCGACAGGCGAGCCGGAACTCGAGCCGCAGGCAATCATCGAAGGCGAGCGTGGCGCCGGCGCGGAGCTGGCGGTGGGCGACGATCGAGCTAGTCGGCGACTTGGCCCGTACCGCCGCTGCGGCCGCCTGCGCCCATGGCGTGCCCTCCCGCTCCAATGCCGCCAGGATGCCGGCCACGGTGTCCGCCGCGAAACAGTGGTCGATGACGGCGCGGTGCTGCTCGAGCGGCGCCGCCGGCGCCGGCAATGCGGCTGCGCGCACGATCTCATCGACCGCAGAGGGATCGGCGCGCCCGCTCAGCGCTGCCAGTGCCGCCACCACGTGATCGATCGAGCGGCGGTCAATGGCGTGGGTTGCGATCCCGGCGCAAAGCGCGTCACCGAGTCCGAGGCGGGCGCCGGTCAGCGCCAGGTACATGCCGATGGCCCCGGGGCAGCGCGGCAGGAAGTAGCTGCCGCCGACGTCGGGAAAGAACCCGATTCCGGTTTCCGGCATCGCGAACACGATGCGCTCGGTCGCGAGCCGGTGGCTACCGTGCACGGACACGCCGACGCCGCCGCCCATCACGATACCGTCCAGAAGCGCGATGTACGGCTTCGGGCAGTGCTTGATCGCAGCGTCCAGCCGGTACTCATCGCGGTAGAACTCGGTCGCGAGCGGTGCTTTCGCCCGACCGGCGTGGTACAGCGCCTGAATGTCGCCGCCGGCGCAGAAGGCGCGGTCGCCGGCGCCGCGAATGGCGATCGCGCGCACCCCATCGTCGGCGATCCAAGCGCGCAGCGCCGCGTGAATGCGCACGCACATGGCGTGCGTCAGGGCATTCAGCGGCGCCGGCCGGTTGAGCGTGATGAGCCCGATGGCCCCGCGGATCTCGAAGACGACCTCGTCCGCCTCATCCACCGCCATCGGCCCCGAGCAGATCGTGCGCCACGATCACGCGCATGATCTCGTTGGTGCCCTCGAGGATCTGGTGGACGCGGACATCGCGCAAGAAGCGCTCGATGCCGACCTCGCGCATGTAGCCGGAGCCGCCGTGAAGCTGCAGCGCGTCGTTGACAACGGCGAAACCGACGTCGGTCGCGTAGCGCTTGGCCATGGCGCAAACCGCGCGCGCGGTCTCGGCATCGCGATCGAGGCGGCTCGCCGCGTAGCGCACCAGGAGGCGCGCTGCGGTGAGCTCCGTCGCCATGTCGGCGAGCTTGAACTGAAGGGCCTGGAACTCCGCCAACGTCCGCCCGAACTGGCGCCGGGTCTTGAGGTAGGATTGCGCCGCCTCGAGGCAGGCGCGGGCAGCGCCCAGCGAGCAGGCGGCGATGTTGAGCCGGCCGCCGTCGAGCCCGCGCATGGCGATCTTGAAACCTTCGCCCTCGGCGCCGATGCGATTGACCACCGGTACGCGGCAGTCCGCGAACACGACCATGCTGGTAGGCTGGCTGTTCCAGCCCATCTTCTTCTCAGGCCTGCCGAAGCTGAGCCCGGGCGTTCCGGCCTCGACGATCACGCAGGTGATTCCGCCTGCTCCGGCGCCGCCCGTCCGCACCATGCAGGCGTAGACGTCGGACCGCGAGCCGCCAGAGATGAACGCCTTGCTGCCGTTGAGCACGTAGTGATCGCCCTGCCTGTCTGCCCGGGTGCGAAGCGCGGCGGCATCCGAGCCGGCTTCCGGCTCGGTGAGGCAGTAGCTCGCGAAGTGATCCATACGGCACAGGCCGGGCAGCCATCGTCGCCGCTGCTCGGGCGTACCGTAGGCATCGATCATCCACGCTGCGATGTTGTGGATCGAGATGTAGGCGGCCGTCGATGTACAGCCGCCGGCCAGCTCCTCGAACAGGATCGTCGAGTCGACCC
>VGEJ01000054.1 GCA_016869335.1 Alphaproteobacteria bacterium
TCGAGCTCGCGACGCTGCCGGCGCTAGAGCGCTACAAGCTGCTCATCGGCCTGGTGATTCCGCGGCCGATCGGGTGGGTTTCCACGTTCAGCGAGAACGGGGTGGCCAACTGCGCGCCGTTCTCCTTCTTCAACGTGATCTCCGAGGACCCGCCGCTGTGCGTCCTCAGCTTCAACCTGCGCTCGGACGGTTCCCTGAAGCACACCCTGAAGAACATCCGCCGCACCGGTGAATACGTGGTCAACCTCGTCGACGAGTCGACGGCCAACGCGATGCATATTTCAAGCTATGAATTCGCGGAGACCGAGAGCGAGTTCGCGAAGACCGGCCTGACCCCGGTGCCGGCGACAGTCGTGAAGCACCCGCGCATCGGTGAGGCTGCGGCGTCCTTCGAATGCAAAGTCGAGCGCTGCATCAACTGGGGTGGCGCTCAGCGCGTGCTGGTAGTCGGCGAGATGCTGCTGGTGCATGCGCGCGAGGGCGTGATCGATCCGGAGACGAAGCGAATTTCGGAAGAGCACTATCGCCCCGTCGGTCGGCTCTTCGGCAACCGCTACTGCACCACCCGGCAGCGCTTCAACCTGCCCGGCGAACTGCCCTGAGCAAGCCAGATGGATGATACACATTCGTTGAAGGGAAAAGTCGCGATCGTCACCGGCGCGGGCGGCGGCATCGGCTGCGCTATTGCGCGCGCGTACGTCGAGGCAGGGGCGAAAGTCTGCCGCATCGATCTCAAGTTTCCGGACCCTGTGAAGGACACGCTAGACGTCGTCTGCGACGTGGCCTCCGAAAGCGCCACGCGGGACGTGGTGGCACGGGTGGCGCGCGAGCTCGGCGCGCCAGGCGTGCTCGTCAACGGCGCGGCATTGATCGATCCGAGCGCCACGGTGCTCGATCTGGACCTCGCGCAGTGGAACCGCATCCTGGGGGTGAACCTCGGTGGCGCTTTTTTGATGAGCAAGTGGTGCATACCGCACATGGTCGCCGCGGGCGGCGGCTCGATCATCCACATCGCATCACAGATGGGCAGCGTCGGCGCGGCAGGGCGCGTCGCCTACTGCGCGATGAAGGGCGCTTTGATCAACATGGCCAGAGCCATGGCGGCGGACCACGCCGGGCAGAAAATCCGCGTCAACACGCTCTCGCCGGGAGCCACCGAGACTGATCGCATGCTGCGCTTCGGCTCGATGGAGAACGCGCGCGCAGTGCACGGCTCCAAGCACCTGCTGAACCGGCTTGCGCGGCCGGAGGAGATCGCCGCGGGTGCCTTGTTCCTCGCCTGCGACGCCTCCAGCTTCATGACCGGCGCCGACCTGCTGATCGACGGCGGGTACAACGCCGTCTAAATCGACCATTTCAGGCGCACCCGCCCGATCGCCATCGCGACGGCGGCCTGAGTGGGCTCGACCACCGGGATGCCGATCTCGTCCTGCAGCGGCTTCCTGTAGCGCGCCATGCCGGCGCAGCCCATGATCACGACGTTGGCGCCGTGGATGTCGCGCAGCGCCTTGCCCGCGTCCACCATGCGGCCAAAGGTCTTTTTTTCGTCGGAGAGCTCGACCACCGGCAGCCCGACCGGCAATTCGCCGGAGAGCCGATCGGCGAGGCCCATGGCGCCGACGTAGCGAAGGTGGCGCGGGATGGACTGCTTCAGGATCGCGATCACGCCGAACTTCTGGCCGAGAGTGAGGGCGGTGAGGATGCCGCACTCTGAGATGCCGAGCACGGGTTTCTTCGTCGCCTCGCGCAGCGCATGAAGGCCGGGATCGCTATAGCAGGCAATCACGAACGCCGCGTAGTCCTCCTCCTTCTCCCGGACGAGCTTCAGCATCGGCGCGACCACGCCTTCGACGTGCTCCTGCGTCTCGATCCCCGGCGGACCCTCCTTCAGCGTCACGCAGTCGATTCCCGGCCCGCCCTCGATGCGCAGCGGCGCGCAGGCTTCGTCGATGCCGCGGGTCACCGCCTCGGTGGAGTTGGGATTGACGACGAGGATTTTCTCCATCACTTCAGCTCGATCTCGATGAACACGAACTCGCCGGGTCCAGTGTTGACGATATTGTGCTCCACGCCCTCGGGCCGGGTGTAGGTCTGGCCCATCGCGAGGTCGTTGACCACGGTCCCCTGCGAGGTTTCGGCGGTCAGCTGGCCCGCGCTCAGGCACACCACGATGGAGTCGTGGTTGTGGCGGTGCCAGCCGGTCTCGGTGCCGGGTGCGAAGCCAGACTCCGAGATGATGACGGGCGGCGTCTCCTCGATCCGTCGCGTCGTCGACTTGGGTCGGCTCATGGTTGCCGGCGCAGGGTGGCGGGGAGCGGCAAGTCGGGATTCTTCTCGTGCAGGCGCCGCCAGGCGCCGGCGGTGGCTTCCTGGGCGTTGCGCAGCACCTCCGGCTCATCCAGGCACAGGATTCTGCCGTCGCGCATCAGGAATTCGCCGTCCACCATCACCGATTCGACCATCCCCTGGTGGCCATAGTGCACCAGATTGGACACGAGGTTGATGCGCGGCACCATGCACGCGTCCCGCAGGTTCAGGACCGCGAGATCAGCCTTCTTGCCCGGTTCGATTGAGCCGATGTCGGCTTCGGCGCCGAGCGACAGCGCGCCGTTCCGCGTCGCGGCATCGAGCGCGTGCTGGGGCGGCGGATTGACGCCGCCACCGTAGCCGCCGCGGTGCACGATGCTGCCGATCTTCATCGCCTGCAGCATGTCCTCGGTCATGTTGTCGGTGCCCAGGCACACGTTGACGCCGGCGTCGAGGATCTTCGCCACGGGAGCGGTGTGCGGGCCGCGGCGCGAGCTGTTTGCCGCGCAATGCGCCATGTGCACGCCGCGGCGGGCGAGCAGCGCGACGTCGCCGTCGGTGCACCACGTCCAGTGGGCGCCGACCACGTCCGCGCCCAGCCAGTCGTGCCGCTCCAGGTACTGCGCGGGCGTGCAGCCGGCGTACTTCCTGACCTGCGCCACCTCGCCCTTGCTCTGCGCCATGTGAACGGTGCGCCGCAGACCGTGCTTCTCCTTGAGGTCGTTGAGCTGCCGCAGCATCCAGGGCGAGCAGTTGTCCGGCGCGTGCCCCGCGACCTGGCAGTGCACCCGCCCGCCGTGGGTGCCGTGGAACTTCTCGATCAGCGCGCGCTCGCGCTCGAGGAAGGTCTCTCCCCAGGCGCGGTCGAACTCGTAGATGCCGTGGCGGATCTTGAGCGTGAGCGCGTCCGCACAGTTCTCCGCGAACCAGAGCCGCATCCCGGTCCGCGCCATGGCGCCGGCGTAGTTGACGACGTGGCGAAACGGCTCGACCAGCGTGCTCGTTCCCGAGCGCAGCGCCTCGGCCACGCCGAGCAGCGCGAGCGCACGCCGCATGTCGTCCTCCATGGCGAAGCTGATCGGCGACATGTAGCCGTAGATCGCCTCCGCGCCCATGTCCTCGACCGTTCCGCGCAGCGCGAGCAGCAGCACATGGGTATGGGCGTTGATGAGGCCCGGGATCAGCGCCTTGCCGGAGAGGTCGATCGTGGGAAGCGCCGCGTGCGCGCGCTCAATCTCGGTACTGCGGCCGACCGCGGCGATGCGGCCGCCCTTCACCGCTACGCCGCCGTCCTCTAGCAGCTCGCGATTGTCGTTCTGGGTGAGGACCGTCGCGTGGAGGAACTTGAGGTCCACCGCTCCTCCGCTATGCGCGGCCGACCTTTTTCAGCGCCATGCCGGCCAGCATGAACATGATGACGTAGGCGATGACCCGGTAGGCCGCCGCCGAGTTGGGCGGGATGCAGATGAAGGAAGCGCCGGTGAAGCCGCGCTTGCCGATCTCTAGCGCGCAGCGGATCACCTCGAAATCGGTCATGCCAATGGGCTCGACCAACTCGCCCAGCACGTCGCCCGGCATCGGGCCGGCGCCGCCGAGCACGTCCATGTCGTAGTGCACGTAGACGGCTTCGGTGCCTTCGTACGCGTGGCGCATCTCCCTGCACAGCCCCTCGATGCCGAGTTCGGTGCGGATGCGCCACATCGGGTAGAAGTGGATGCCGCGGCGCCGGTAGTCGTCGACGCGCGCGCGCGGCTCGAGCATGCCGCGCTCGCCGATCTCCACCAGGTTCCTGACCGTGAAGTTGGGGTGGAGCTCGTAGCACTTCGCCTTCCAGTTTGAGCTGCCCGCGATGCGCGGGTCCTTGGTGAGGCGATCGATCGGGTTGGAGTCCCAGTGCGTATCGAAGCTGATCATGCCGACGTTGCCCCGGGCGCGCTCAGCGATCGGCTTGGCGATGGCGTACGAGCCGCAGGGCGAGTTCTGGCCGAGGACGATCGGCACCGCGCCGACGTCGAGCGCCTCGTTCACCTTCTGCTCCACCGCGGCCTGGGCCTGCAGGATGTTCTCCGCGTTCGGGCGGTAGTTGGCGTCGTCGGGAATCGCGGCATCGCCGAAGTCCATGACCTTCAGGTGCTCGAACACGTCCACGTCGAGGTCCTGAACGTAGCCCGAAGGATAGCGTGCCGACTGCTGGCGCACGCGCTTGGGGCCAGCGAGCCAGTCGGTGGCGGGGACGCCGCAGTACATGCCGCCGGCGTTGGCGACGTAGGGCGCGCCGATGATGGCGGCCTGGGCCCCCTCCAGTTCGGCCTTGGAGCGCGCGATCGGCAACGCCATGAAGCTCGGCATGTCCGGTGTCACCATCGGGATCTTCCGGCCGGCGAAGCGGTGGCTCTTGCGGATTTCCTCCCAGTCCGGATAGTTTATTTGGTACGCTCCCTCTTATGCCTCACAAGCGACATCGCCTGCACAATATCCGCGATCAGCACGCAGAACGCAACATCCACTCCGATATGTGCAGCGTGGTGGTCGCCGGCGACCGGATTTTCGTGCGCGGCCAGGTCGGCTACACCGTCCATGCCACGAAGCGGAGGCTGGTCGGGCCGGGGGATGCCAACGCGCAGGCCGACCAGGCGATGAAGAACGTGCGCCAGCTCCTGGAAGAGGTGGGCGCGCGCATGGAGGACATCTGCAAGGTGAAGGTCTGGGTGATCGACCGCGCCTACCTCGAGCCGGTGATGAACACGGTGGGCCGGCACCTGCAGGGCATCCCTTGCGCCTACACCGAGGTCATCGTCGACGGGCTCGCGAGGCCCGAGATGCTGATGGAGGTCGACGTCGAGGTGGTGAAGGGCGGCGCATGAGGGTCAGCAGCAACTGGATGTTTTCGAGCTTCTCCAGTCGATTCAGCAAGCGGTTCATGTCTGCCCGCCCCGGAGCGCAATCCTCAAACTTCGCGTCCAGCTCCGCCTCGCTCAGCGGGACCTGCAGCGTACCTTTCGGCCGCTGCGCATAGCGCTCGAGCTTCTTCCCGGTCTTAAGGAAGACGGTGGTAAGCGCCGGCTCGCGTCCGTTCTCCATCGACGGGTGCGGATTGCCAGGCCGCGTGTGCCGCATGCGGATGCGCGGCAGCCAGGCGCGAATCTCACGCCTGCACAGCGCCACGGGCGTGAAATCCGCCAGCTTGAGCCGGCCCTGCACCAGAGCGAGCGCCATCGCCCACTGCATGCTGAAGCGCGCCTCGGCATCGGTCTTCGGATCGGTGTAGCGCAGATTGTCGTAGCTGACGCGATTCACCAGCACGTCGATGCTTTCGACGTCGTCCGCATCGAATCGATGTTTCTGCTTCAGAAAAAGCAAGGCATCGACTGCCGTGTGCACGCTCGCGCAGCAGGGATGGATCTTGGCTTTCAGGCCGTAGCGCTCGATCGCCAGAGGCTTGCCGAGCCGGCGCGTCCGGTAGCCGGGCGAACCGTCGCCGGCAAAAAGGTCCCGGAACGCCCATGGGCCTTCGAGCGGCTCGGCGACGCCGGCCATTCCGCTTTCGGCCAGCAGCGCCGCCATCACGCCGTGCTGGGCGGCAAGCCCCGCGTGCATCGGCTTGGCCGTCGTGCCGAACTGCAGCTTGGAGCCGCTCGCCATGCTGAAGGCGAGGCTGAGCGCGGCGGTGACGCGCGCCTGGTCCAGCTTCATCAGCCGCGCACAGGCCGCTGCCGCGCCGAACGGCCCGAGCGTGGAGGTGGAATGCCAGCCGCGCCGGTAATGCACGAGGTTGACGCCATTCCCCACCAGCGCGAGCGCCTCCAGGCCTGCGATATAGGCATCGAGGGCCGCGGCGCCGGAGACGCGCCTCGAGCCGGCCAGCGCGAAGATCGCCGGCGCGATCACCGCCGTGGCGTGGCCGGCCATCGGGTGATAGTTGTCGTCGTAGTCGAGCGCGTGCGCCGCCGTGCCGTAGCCGAGCGCCGCCGAGGGTGGACCCCAGTCTCGCGCGACCCTTGAAACGCGCAGCGTCGCTTCGTCCTTCGCGCCCGCGACCATGCACGCGACGACGTCCTTGAACGCAGCCCTGGCCAGGACCAGGGCGCGGCGCGAGCGGATCGGCGGCGTGCGGGCGATCCACGCGGCGAGGGCCGCGGTCGGCGCCTTCACGGCTTGCTGGAGAGGTCGCCGCGGAAGGGCATGACCTTCAGTGTCTCGAGGTGCGCCGCAGCCGGATCCGGCTCGGCGGCGAGGCCGAGCGAGCGCGCGTGCGCCGCCAGCTCGCGGCCCTGGAAGAAGCGCACGCCGGGCTTCGACTTCACGAGGGCGAGGAGCTCGTCCAGCGCCGCGATGCGCGCAGCGCGCATCGAGCCGATGTCGCCGCGCAGGTGGAGCACCAGCGGCACCATGATGCCGGCCTCGTGCATGGCGTCGAACTCGTCGCGCCAGTTCTGCATCAGATGCAGGTGCGAATGGCGGCCTGAGTACACCGGGCCGTCGTCGAGCGCGTAGCAGACCGGGGTCTCTACCAGCCCTCCGGCCGCCGAGGTCGAAAACGTAGGGGTAGTCGTCGTCCTAGAAGGAAGCGTCGTACTCGAAGCCGAGCCCCGCGAGATGCCCAAGCGTGTGCACCGACAGGCTGTAGCCTGGCGCGCGAAAGCCCGCCGGCGCCTTGCCGCAGATCGTCTCCAGGATTTCCTGGGAGCGCGAGAACGTGTCTTGCTCCTTGTCGCCGAGCTCCGCGAAGTTCTCCGGGGGCACGCCGCGCGCCGCGGCCGATCGCGGTGCTCGGCGAAGTAGGCGAAGTCGGCGCGTGACGCGACGAAGCAGTTGGTCTCGTGCTGGAAGCCGCCGATCGCGAGGCGCACTATTCGTCGTCCGGGATCACCGCGTCAATGTCGATCTCGACCAGCATCTCGGGCAGCGCGAGGCCGCGCACGATGAGGCCGGTGCCGCAGGGATGGATGCCCTTCAGGTGCCGGCCGATGACGTTGTAGACGGCCTCGCGGTAGCCGCGGTCGACGATGTAGGTGGTGATCTTGCAGATGTGCTCGAGCTGCGAGCCGGCTTCCGCCAGCAGCACCTTAAAGTTGCGCATCGCCTGGTCGGCCTGGGCCGCCGCGTCGCCCACGCCGGTGAACCCGCCCTCGAGGTCGAAGCCGGTCTGGCCGCGGATGAAGATGTGCCGGCCCGCCTTCACAACCATGCACATGTCGTTGTCGATGGAGATGTTCCTGTAGACTTTCCTGGTGTTGAACTTGCGCAGCCTCTGGTGCGGCATGGCGGACCCCGCGGATGGTGGACCGGTTAGACTGCTATCATAACGCCGAGGCTCCGTGACGTACTCCATCGCAGCGAAATGCTCGCTCACCGGCATGTTCGGGGTCGCGGTCACCACTTCCAGCATTTGCGTGGGCGCCCGCTGCGCCTACGCGCGCGCCGGGGTCGGCGCCGTGCTCACGCAGCACCGCACCGATCCGCGCCTCGGACCCAAGGGGCTCGACCTGCTCGCGCAGGGCCTGCCGGCGAAGGACGTCATCGAGCGCTTGACGGGGGACGTTCCGGGCATCGGCTGGCGCCAGCTTGCGGTCGTCGACAGGGACGGCCGCACCGCCGCGTACCACGGCGAGCGCATCACCTCGGTGCACTCGGCCGACGAAGGTCCCGGGTGCATCGCCATCGGCAACATCATCCGCACCAAGGCGGTCACCCGGGCTATGGTGGACGCCTTCGGCGCGGATCCGCAGCTGCATCTCGCAGAGCGGCTTGTGCGCGGTATGGAAGCGGGGTACGCTGCAGGCGGGGAGCCGAAGCAGGTGAAGTCAGCCGCGCTGCTGGTGGTGGAGAGCGAAAGCTTCCCGCTCGTCGACCTTCGCGTGGACTATAACCCGCAGCCGCTGGGGCAGCTGCGCTGGCTGTGGGAAATCTACGAGCCGTCGATGAAGCTGTACGTCGACCGCGCGGTGGATCCGGACAGCGTGCCCGGGCCCGCCTGAAGCAACTTCGGAGGATGCCGATGAACCTGACACTGCGTTTCCTGCTCGCTTGCTGCGCCGCGCTGCTTGCGCCCGCCGCCGCCCACGCCAAGGGCACGCTGCGCGCGACGCTCAACACCAGCCTGAACCAGCTCTACCCGGCCAAGGCGACCATCGGCGAGGAGTACATCTACAACGTGCTGGTGTTCGGCGGCCTAGTGCGCGTCGACGAGAACCTGAAGTTCCACGGCGAGCTGGCCGAGCGCTGGGATTCTAGCCAGGACCTAAAGACCTGGACCTTCTTCCTGCGCAAGGGCGTCAAGTTCCACCACGGCAAGGAACTCGACTCGGGCGACGTCATCGCCACCTTCAAGCTGGTGGCCGATCCCAAGACCGGCTCGAGCGCGCGCACCCACATGGACCTGGTGGAGTCGTTCGACGCGGTGGACAAGTACACCGTGCGCTTCAACCTGAAGATCCCCTATGCCGGCTTCGCCGAGCTGATGGTCGAGCGCCAGCTCAAGATCATCCCGGCCGACCGACTCGACAAGCTCGCCACCGAGCCGAGCGGCACCGGCCCGTTCAAGTTCAAGTCCTTCACGCCCGGCGACAAGCTGGAGCTCGTGAAGCACACCGAGTACTACGAGAAGGGGCTGCCGAAGCTCGACGCCGTCACCTTCCGCATCATGCCGGAGAACGCGGCGCGGGTCGCCGCGATCGAGTCCGGCAGTGTCGACCTGGTGTGGAACCTGCCTCTCGAGTCGATCGACAAGCTCAAGGAGAGCAAGGTCCTCACGGTGGACGCGGTGCCGACCTCGACTTGGGACGGCATCGTCATGGGCAACAAGACCAAGCCGTTCGACGACGTGCGCGTGCGCCGCGCCGTGCTGCTCGCGCTGGACAAGGCGCAGCTCGCCCAGTTCGCCGTGTTCGGCCACGGCATGCCGACACACTCGCCGATCTCGCCACGCCACCCCTACTTCAACAAACAGCTCTCGCTCAAGCCCGACGTGCCGCAGGCGAAGAAGCTGCTGGCCGAGGCCGGCTACCCGAACGGCTTCCCGATCACGCTGCACGTGCCGGTAGGCCGGCCGACGCGCGAGCGCATGGCGATCGCGGTGCAGCACATGCTGAAGCAGATCAACGTGCAGGTGGAAGTGGTGCGCATGCCGTTCAACCGCTTCCAGACCGAGGTCTCGGGCAAGTCGCCGTTCTACATGGACGGCTACTTCACGCGCCCGACCCTCGACACCTCGACCTACCCCTGGTACCACACCAGCGGCTCGTGGAACACACGCATGTGGCACTTCAGCTCGCCGCGCATGGACGCGCTGCTGGACAAGGCGCGGGGAACCCGCGACGAGAAGGAACTCGCGAAGATCTACCACACGTTTCAGCAATACGCGGTAGAGGACGTCCCCGGGGTCATCGCCTACGTGATGAACTTCGCCAACGCCTACCGCAAGAACGTGAAGGGCTTCAAGACGCACTCCTACCTCTGGCTGGACCTGCGCCACACCACGGTGGAGTGATCTGCTTCTCTATACCCTGAAGCGTCTCGCCTACGTCGCCGTCATCCTGGCGGTGATGTCGGTGCTGATCTTCTGGGCAACGCAGGTGATGCCTGGCGACGTCGCGCAGATGATTGTCGGCCAGTTCGCTACCGAGGAGCAGGTGCGTGCGGTGCGCGCCAAGCTGCGGCTGGACGACCCGATCCACGTCCAGTACCTGCGCTGGGCAGGCGCGCTGCTGCGCGGCGACCTGGGGCTTTCGCTCATGATGGACCGGCCCATCGCGCCGCTGATCCGCGAGGCGATCGTGCGCTCGGCGGTGCTGGCCGGCATCTCGATCGTGCTGGTGGCCGCGGTCGGCATCTGGCTAGGCGTGTTCACCGGGGTGCGCAAGGACAGCAAGGCGGACCACGCCGTCTCAGTGGGCATGTACTTCTTCATCTCGGTGCCAGAGTTCTTCTGGGCGATCGTGGTCATCCTGGTCTTCGCCGGCTACCTCGGCTGGCTGCCCGCCACCGGCTACGCGCCCCTATCGGACGGCTTCTGGACGTGGCTCAAGCACATCATCCTGCCAGTGTCGACGCTGGTGACGGGGCTGGTGGCGCACATCGCGCGCCTGACCCGCTCCTCGATGATCGAGACCATGCAGTCGCAATACGTCACGGCGGCGCGCGCCAAGGGGCTCCCGGAGCGCATCGTGATCCGGCGGCACGCGCTGCGCAACGCGCTCGTGCCTACCATCACCGTGCTGGCCATCGACGTCGGCCTGCTCATGGGCGGCATCGTCGTGGTGGAGACGGTGTTCTCCTATCCCGGCCTGGGCCGGATGCTGATCTTTGCCATCGAGCAGAAGGACATCCCTGTGGTGCAGGCGGGGATCCTCGCGGTGACGGCGGTCTACGCACTGGCGAACCTCGCGGCCGACCTCGCCTACGCCTACTTCAACCCGCGCATCCGCTACGGCAATGCGGTGGCTGGCTAGGCTGCCACTGTCCCTGCTGGCCGGCGGCGGCGTGTTCGCGCTAATCGCGTTCGCCGCGCTGCTCGGGCCGGCGATCGCGCCCTATCCGTACGACGGCATAGACATCATGGCGCGCTTCCTGCCGCCGGGCCCCGCGCACTGGTTCGGCACCGACGAGTTCGGCCGCGACGTGCTCTCGCGCCTGCTGCACGGGGCGCGCCTGTCGCTGCTCATGGGCATCGGTGCGACCGCGGTGTCGCTGCTGGTCGGCGTCCCGCTCGGGCTCGCCGCCGGCTACTACGGCGGCAGGGTGGACGAATCCATCATGCGCCTCGTCGACCTGCTGATCTCGGTACCGCCGATCCTGATGGGCATCCTGATCCTGTCGATGACGCCGCCCAACCCGTGGAAGACCGCGATCGCGGTGGGCTTCATCTACGTACCGATCATGGTGCGGCTGACGCGCGGCGTGACCCTCGAGATCGTGGCCGAGGAGTTCGTGCTCGCGGCGCGCGCACGCGGCGAGCGGCCCTGGTACATCCTCGGCGCCGAGATCCTGCCCAACGCCTGGCCGCCGATCATCGTCGAGTCGGCCCTGCGCGTCACGTTCGCCATCATGCT
Source organism: Alphaproteobacteria bacterium (assembly GCA_016869335.1). Classification (GTDB taxonomy): domain Bacteria; phylum Pseudomonadota; class Alphaproteobacteria; order VGEJ01; family VGEJ01; genus VGEJ01. Next base: position 11,358 of record VGEJ01000054.1, read on the forward strand.
GGGCGCGGCGCTCAGCTTCCTCGGGCTGGGCGTGCATCCGCCCGCGTCCGACTGGGGGCTGATGATCGCCGAGGCGCGGCCATTCATCGTGGAAGCACCCTGGGTGGCGATCGCGCCGGGCATCGTGCTCTGCATCACCGTGATCGCCGTCAACCTCGTCGGGGACGGGCTGCGCGAGGTCCTCGACCCGCGCCTGAAGCGGGGCCGCAGATGAGCGCGCCGGTGCTGCGGGTCAGCAATCTTTCGGTTGCATACCCGGCGGGCACCGGGTGGCTGCGCGCCATCGAGAACGTGTCCTTCGAGGTGGGCGCGGGCCGGGCGCTCGGGGTCGTCGGCGAATCCGGCTCAGGAAAGAGCACGAGCGCGCTCGCCGTGCTGGGCCTGCTTGCGCCCGAGGCGCGCATCGAATCGGGCGAGGCGTGGTTCAAGGACCGGCCCCTGTTCGAGCTGCCCGAGGCCGAGCGCCGCGCGCTGCGCGGAAACCGCATCAGCATCGTGTTCCAGGATCCCTTCACCTCGCTCAATCCGGCGATCCGGGTGGGGCGCCAGATCGCCGAACCCCTCATCTGGCACAA
>VGEJ01000055.1 GCA_016869335.1 Alphaproteobacteria bacterium
CGCCCCACCGCGTCCGTGCGTTGATCGGAGCGCTGAAGCTGGACGGCGGCGCCGACCCCGCCCGGCTGTCGGGAGGCGAGGCTAGGCGCGCCGCGCTGGCCCGCGCGTTCGTGCAGGGACCCGACGTCCTCCTGCTCGATGAGCCAACCAACCACCTCGACGTCCGCACCATCGAGTGGCTCGAAGCGGAGCTCGCCGACTACCCTGGCGGCGTCGTGCTCGTGAGCCACGACCGCGCGTTCCTGCGCGCGATCACGCGGCGCATGCTGTGGCTCGACCGCGGCACACTGCATGCGCTGGATGACGGTTACGGCGCGTTCGAGACGTGGTCAGGCGCGATTCTCGAACGCGAGATGACGGCGGCGGCCAAACTCGAGCGCCAGATCGCGCAAGAAACCGAGTGGTCGCACGCTGGTATCACAGCACGGCGGCGACGCAATCAGGGTCGCCTGCGCCGATTGACGGAGCTGCGGGCGGAGCGCGCTCGCCGTACGCCGCCGGTCGGGCGGGCGAAGCTCGAAGCCGAGACGGGCGGCGCGCCCGGCAGATTGGTCATCGAGGCCGAGGGCCTGTGCAAGCGCTTCGGCGAGCGCACGATCGTCCGCGATCTGACGCTCCGCGTCGCGCGCGGCGACCGCATCGGCATCGTCGGCCCGACCGGCGCCGGCAAGTCCGTCGTCCTCCAGCTCCTGACCGGGCAGCTCGCCCCCGATGGCGGTACGCTGCGGCGCGGCACCAACCTCGCTCTCGCCTATCTCGACCAGAAACGCGCCCTGCTGAAGCCGCTGGACACCGTGCGCGAGACGCTGTGCGAGCGCCGCGGCGACTACGTCACGGTCCACGGCGAGCGCCGTCACGTCGTCTCCTACCTGCGCGATTTCCTGTTCACGCCGGAGCAAGCGCAGAGCCGCGTGAGCTCCCTCTCGGGCGGCGAGCGCAACCGCCTGCTGTTGGCCAAGGCGCTGGCCCAGCCGGCCAATCTGCTGGCCCTCGATGAGCCGACCAACGATCTCGACATCGAGACGCTGGAGCTGCTCGAAGAGATGCTGGCGGACTACCAGGGCACCCTGCTCCTGGTCAGCCACGACCGCGAGTTTCTCGACCGCACCGTGACGGCGATCGTGGCGCTCGAGGGCGAGGGGCGGGTATGCGAGTACGTCGGCGGGTTCAGCGACTACGTGCGGCAACGCCCGGCCGATGCGGGCGCGCCATCAGCCCCGCGCCCGCCGCCGGCCCCCACGCCGGCGCGTCACGCGGACGCGGCGCCGCGTCTGAACTACCGTCAACAGCGGGCGTTGCGCGAGCTGCCCGATCGCATCGGCGCGCTCGAGGCGCGCATTGCCGCGCTCGAGGCCCAACTCGCCGATGCCGGCTTCTTCGCCCGCGATGCCGCGGGTTTCGCGGCACGGGCGGCGGATCTCAGGGAAGCCCGCACGGCGCTCGCTGCGGCCGAGACCGAGTGGCTCGAGCTCACGCTGATCGCGGACGACATCGAAGCTCGGCGCAAGCGATCCTAGCGGCAGTCGGGGTTAGGCGAGCGGAGCACCTGCCATCATCTGCTCGATCGCGCCCGCCAGCAACTCGGCACCGAGCACGATGTCGGACTCGGCGGTGTTCTCCGCGGTGTCGTGGCTGCGGCCGCCGATACTCGGGATGAACAGCATGCCCGTCGGGACGAATCGCGCCAGATGCATCGCGTCGTGACCAGCGCCCGAGGGCATGAACATGCGCGCGATATTGCGCGCCGCCGCTGCCGCCTCGATCAGGCGCCCGACCGCCGGCGACAGGTCGGCCGGAGGAATGCCCATAGCTTGCCTTGCCTCGGCCCGCACCGGGCCAAAGCGGTTGGTCTCCTCGACCGCCGCGTGAACCGCGGCCTCCAGGCGATCGAGCACCTCGGTCTGGGGATCGCGGTACTCGATCAGAAGGCGCGCGGTCTTGGGCACCACGTTCCCGGCGCCCGGCTCGAATTGCACGTAGCCGAGGTTCCACACCGTGTCGGGCCCGCGCAGGCCGTGGAACGCCTGGAGTAGGCGATGGCCATAGGCGATGAGGGCGGCGCCGGCGTCTTTGCGCATGGCCATGGGTGTGGTACCGGCATGATCGGACTGGCCGTGGAACACGACCATCATGCGGCGGATGCCGACGATGGTCGTGACGACGCCGATCCGCTTGCCTTCGGCCTCGAGGCGGGGCCCCTGCTCGATATGCGCTTCGAGGTAGGCGAGGTGCCGCGTCCGGTCGAGGCGCGCTCGGGCTCGCCCGTGGTAGCCGGCGCGCACGAGCGCATCGTGCAGCGCTTCGCCCGCCAGGCTCTTGGCCTTGGCCTCGTCCTCGGCGCTCATCAGGCCGCAGAACGCCCGGCTGCCAAGCGTCGGGAAATACGTGCTCTCCTCGTCGGCGAAGGAGATCACGTCGATACCGACCTCGCCCGGTGCGCCGGCCTCGGCGAAAGCGTGGGCGAGCTCGACGCCATACATGACACCCATAGAGCCATCGAGCCAGCCGCCCGAGGGCACCGTGTCGGTGTGCGAGCCGAGCAGCACGGCGCGCGGCTTGGGTGAGCGGCCGAGGACGTTGCCAACGCCATCGATCGTTGCCTCGAGCCCCGCCTCCTGCATGCGCTCGACCAGCCAGCGGCGCGCCGCCAAGTCCTCGGACGTGAAGGACAACCGATGCACTCCTGAGCCGGTCTTGCCGAACTGCGAGAGCTGGCGGAGGCTCTCGATCAGGCGCCGTCCGTTGATGGCGATCATGACGCTGCTTCCCAATGCCCAAGGTCCGCCAATTATGCCCACAGCCATGGGCCGCGGCGAGCGCGGTTGGTCCTGGTTCAGTCTTCGTTCAAGATCGTCGATGAGAATCCGCGCCGGCGGTGGCGCGAGGAGGCGATCAGAAGTGGCTCCGGCCGATCTCTACGCCCAGTTTGCTCGCGACGGCTATGCCCTCGCTCGCTCCGTGTTCACGCCCGAGGAGGTCGCCGAGATGGCGGCTGGCTTCGACCGGATGTGGGCAGAAGGAATGCGCCACCCGCAGAGCTTCCGCCACGGCAACCTGTTCTTCCGCAAGGGTACGACGCGGCGCTCGGCCGGGTGCTGCGGCTGGTGCAGTGGCCGTCCTACGTCGATCCGGTGCTGGCCCGCTTTCGTACCGATCAGCGCCTCCTCGCGCTCCTCGAACCGCTGCTCGGCCGCGACCACAAGCAGATCATCAATCAACTGCATTGGAAGCCACCGGGCGCGGCCCAGACCGAGTTCGGCTACCACCAGGATGTCCGCTTCCGGCTGCAGCGCGCGGCCTACCACGATCTCCGGCGCTACGTGCAATACGGCATCGCCATCGACCCGCAGCGGCCGGAGAACGGCTGCATGACGATGGTGCCGGGCAGCCATATCCACGGCGAGCTGGCGTTCCCGGAACGGGGCGAGATTCTCGAACGCGATCTAGCGGATGGCGACCTGGCGGCGGTCGGCATTGATCCGGCGGCGGTCGTCGATCTGGTCATGGAGCCGGGCGATGTCGCGTTCTGGAACCTGTTCCTGGTCCACGGCTCGCGCCCCAACCGCGCGCCAGGCGACCGTCGCCTCTACATCAACGGCTATGTCGCGGCAGACGCCTGCGACCGCGGCGAGTGGGCGTTCCGCGACGGCGCGTCCTGCCCGCTCGGCGCCCCGCAGCTCGTCCATTATGAAGAGCTCTACACGCGGGGCGAGCCGCACTACGTCGCGATCGGCTGAGCGGCCGCGCCGTCAGTCGGCGGCGAGCGGCGGCCGGCGGTGGTGCCAGGGCCTCGCCTTCTCGAGCTGCCCGGCGAGCCGCACCAGCGTCGCCTCATCGTGATCGCGGCCGACGAGCTGGACCCCAACCGGCAGATTGTCGGCCGTCCAGTGCAGCGGCAGCGACATAGCCGGGAGTCCTGAGACATTGAAGGGCGCGCAGAACGCGGTATCCGGTCCCATGATGGCGTTGTAGCGGTCGATGTCGGCGATGCTCATGTCCCAGTGCCCAAGCTCGTAGGGCGGGTTGGGCATAGTCGGGGTGAGGAAGACGTCGAACTGCGCCAGCTCGGTCGCGATCGCGCGCGCCGCGATGCGAAGGTGCTCGATATCCTGCGCGTGCTGGACGGCGTTCAGGCTGCGGCCGCGCGCGATGATCGCCCATGTGACCGGCTCGACGTCGGCGGCAGTGACCGGGCGGCCGACCAGGGTCTCGTAGAAGCCGAAACCGCTCGCGGTCTGCACGCTGGTCATGTTGGTGTAGGTCCGCCACAGCGGCTCGAAGTCGAGCGACCAGCGATGCTCGCTCACATTGTGGCCGAGGTCCTCGAGCAGGGCCGCGGTCTCACGCACCGCCTGGCGGCATTCGGCGTGGACGCTCGCGCCCTGCTTCGGCGAGCGGTCGGTGAAACCGATACGAAGCCGGCCAGGGTGGCGGTTGGCTTCCTCGAGATAGGGTCGCGCAAGCGGCGGCGGCAGGTAGGGCTCCCCCGGCGCGCCGCCGCCCACCCCATCCAGGTAGGCCGCGGTATCACGTACGGTGCGCGAGACGCACAGGAACGTCGCCCCGCCGTGCCAGTAATCGACCAGACCCGGTGCGAGCGAGATGCGCCCGCGCGCCGGCTTGAGCCCGACCAGGCCTGTCACGGCGGCCGGTATCCTGATCGAGCCGCCGCCATCGCTCGCATCGGCGAGCGGAACGACACGCGCGGCCACCGCCGCCGAGGAGCCGCCGCTCGATCCGCCGGGCGTGCGCCGCAAGTCCCACGGGTTGCGCGTCGGCCCGAACAGCTTGGGCTCGGTCGCGAGACACCAGCCGTTCTCCGGCGCATTGGTGCGGCCGAACACGACGAAGCCGGCGCGCTTGATGCGCTTGACGTGCTCCATGTCGGCCGCGGCCGGCGGCAGGTCCTTGAGGAACGCGCACGCGTTGACCGTCGGCAGTCCGGTCCACTGCACGGCGAGGTCCTTGTACAGGAAGGGCACGCCCATGAACGGCCCCTCCGGCAGCGGTCCCTCGGCGATCTTGCGGCCGACGTCGTAAGCTTTGTGCGTGAGGGCGTTGAGCTTCGGGTTCACCGCCTCGGCCCGCCGGATCGCCTCCTCCATCACCTCGGCGGCGCTGATCTGGCGCTTGCGCACCAGCTCGCCCAGGCCCAACCCGTCGTAGTGACCGTACTCAGCAAAGCCTGCCATGGCGAAATCCCGTTGACGAGCCGCTATCCCGAGCCGGGCCGCTCTGGCGCAGGGACCGGTGCCGCCGGTTGTAGACGGCGCCCCAGCCGCTCGCCGATCTGCTCGACCAGCGACAACAGCCCCGCCGGAAAGAAGCGCAGCACCACCACGATCAGCGTGCCGATGATCAGCCAGCGCCACTCCTTAAGATCGATCATCGCCTCAGAGATGAACGTGAAGACGAAGGCGCCGATGATCGGACCCCACATGGTGCCGATGCCGCCTAGGAGCAGCATGGCGAGCGTGAAAGTGACGAACGCGAACCCGAACATGTCGGGGCTGGCGGTCCGCAGGTACTGCGCGTAGAGGCCGCCAGCGGCACCGGTGAAGATCGCGCTCGCGCCAAAGGTCAGGAAACGCTGACGTGCCAGGGCCACGCCGCGGCTGATGGCGTAGGCCTCGTTGTCGCGCAGCGCAATGATCGAGCGGCCGAGGTTCGAGCGGATGACAAAGTGGAGATAGACAGTCGAGACGACCAGGAGCGCCAGGGCGAGATAGTAGTACGGGATGTTGCCGGCCGAGCGGAACGAATAGCCGAACACCTCGAGCGGCGGAACCAGCACGAGGCCGAAGGTTCCGCCCGTGTATTCGGTCTGGTTGAGGATGACCTGGTAGCAGAGCTGGCTGAACGCGTAGGTGACGAGCACCACATAGATGCCCTTCAGCCGGAGCACCGGCAGGCACACGATGAGGCTCGCGATCGTCGCCACCAGCGCGGCGAACGGGATCCCGGTCCACGTCGGGAAGCCGAACTTCTTGGTCAGCATGCCCGCGCTGTAGGCGCCGAGCGCAAAGAACGCGAGGTGGCCGAAGTTGAAGATGCCGGCGAAGCCGAGCGTCACATCCCAGTTCGCTGCCACGATCGCATAGAGCATCGCGACGACCAGTGTGTGGCGAATGTACTGGTCTTCCACCACGAGCGGGACCGCGAGCAGCGCGATCAGGACGAGCGCGCGCGCGATCACGGGCGGACGGACGAGCGTTTTCATGGCCAGCCTAGTTCCGCCCGAACAAGCCGGTCGGCCGGAAGATGAGGATGAAAATGAAGATCGCGAACATGACGGCGTTGGTCCAATAGATGCCGACGAAGTAGGTGCTCGTGGACTCGATCAGGCCGATGACGTAAGCGCCCACGATGGTGCCGCCGAGGCTGCCGAGACCGCCAAAGATCACCACAATGAAGGCCTTCAGCAACGGCTCGGAGCCCATGTTGGGGACGATGAAGCGGATGCCGCCGAGGAGCGCGCCGGCAAGGCCGGCGAGGCCGGCCGAGAGGGCGAACGAGAGGGCGTAAAGGCGGGGCACATTGATGCCAATCAGCAGCGCTGAATCCTGGTTCTGCGCGATCGCGCGAATGGCCGATCCGGTGCGCGTCCAGCGCAGGAATGCATAGAGGGCAAGCAAGATGAGGGGCGTGCTGATGATGATGACCAGTTCGTGCGCCGAGATACTCACGCCGAGCGGCTGAACCGTCCCTTCAACCACGCGCTGGAGCTGCTTCAAGCGCGGCCCCCAGATCAACCGTCCGGTGTTCTCGAGAAAGAACGAGCCGGCGAGCGTCGTCATTACGACGACGAGAACGATGTCCTTGCGGTTCTGGAACGGCTTGACGAGCAGTCCATAGGTGGCCAGGCCGCCACCGATCATCGTCGCCACGGCGATCGCGAAGCCGCCGGCGAGGCCCCAGCCGAGCCCCGCCTCGTCCGAGATGGTCCAAGCGATGTAGGCACCCAGGGTCATGAAGATGCCGTGGGCGAAATTGAAGATGCCCAGCGTGTTCCACACCAGAGCGAGTCCGGTGGCCATCATGGCGTAGAGCGACGCCAGCACGACGCCGCTGACGATGATCGCGGGAACGTCCACCGTCATCGCTACACCGTGCCGAAGTACATTTCCATGATCTGGCGGTGGTCGAGCGCCTGCCCCGACGCGAACTCCAGCACGACCTCGCCGTGATCGATCATGTAGAGCTGGTCAGTGAGGCCCATCAGGAACTCGATGTCTTGATCGACCAGGATGAACGGCACGCCGGTCTTGGCGATGCGGCCGATCGCCTCGGCCACCTCGTCCTTGAGCTTCGGCGCGAGCCCGAGTGAGGGCTCATCGAGCATCAGCATGCGCGGCTCACACATCAGCCCGACGGCGATCGAGAGCATCTGCCGCTCGCCGCCGGAGAGTGTGCGGGCGAACTGGCTGCGGCGCTCGGCCAGCCGCGGAAACAGCGCGTAGACCCGCTCGAAGTTGTCCTTGGCCTTGGCCCGCGCCCGCTCGGTCCATGCCCCCAGGGTCAGGTTCTCGAGCACCGTCATCTCGCGGAACAGCTGGTTGCCCTGCGGCACGTGGATCAGGCCAAGCTCGACGATCTCGCGCGGCGCCTTGTCGCTGATCAACTCGTCGCGCAGCCGGATCTCGCCCCTCCAGGGCTTGATCAGACCCGAGATCGTGCGCAGCAAGGTGGTCTTGCCGTGACCGTTCGGGCCGAACAGGCCGATGTGAGTGCCCTCGGCGACCTGGATGCTCACGCCGCGCAGGACCTGGGTGCGGCCATACCCGACCTCGACACCGCCGATGTCAAGCAGCATCGCGGCCATGATCCCCCCGCTTGCCGAGGTAGGCCTCGATGACTTGCTCGTTCTTGACCACCTCCTTGGGGTGGCCCTCGGTCAGGACCTGGCCGAAGTTGAGCACCATGAGGCGGTTGGACACGGTGAGCAGCAGCGGCAGCACGTGCTCGATGAGGACGATGGTCACCCCGGTCTCGCTGAGCCTACGGATCAGCGCGGAGGTTTCGCGGATCTCGGGCCGCGTCAGGCCCGACGCCGGCTCATCCAGCAGCAGAAGCCTCGGCTTGGTCGCGAGCGCCGAGGCGATCATCAGGCGCTTCTTGTCGAACACCGAGATGTCGCCCGCCGGCCGGTCGTGGTCGCCGCCGAGCCCCACGAACTCGAGCGTCTCGCGCGTCACGCGGCGCTGCTCCTCCTCGCTCATGCCGCGGGCGTGACCGTAGACCGTGCCGAGCTTGACGTTGTCGAACAACGACAGCGTCTCGAAGTCCGTCTCGGTCTGAAACGTGCGGGCAATGCCCGCCCGACAGATGGCGTGCGGCGGCATGCGCTCGATCGGCGTGCCATCGAACAGGATGCGCCCCGAATCGGCGTGGAACGGAATGCCCGTGATGATGTTGAACAGCGTGCTCTTGCCGCTGCCGTTGGGACCGGCGACGCCGAAGACCTCGCCCTCGCGGACGCTGAGCGACACCCCATCCACCGCGCGCAGAGCGCCGAACGTCTTGACGACGTTCTCGACGACGAGGACGTCAGCCATGTCGATCCCGACCGGAGTGTCGCGAAACGCCGCCCACGAAGGTGCGGCCGGCCACAACAGTCGAGCGTGTCGCGGCCGGCCGACGATCGTTCGCTAGTTCTTCATCCACGGTGGGAGATGGAACTGCCCCGTCGCATACTTGTCGGGATAGATCAAGGTGTGCTCGCCCTCCCAGATCTGGTAGAACTGGATCGGGACATGATCGTTGTCCTGCGTGGCGAGATGGGTCTTCTTGTCGAAGACCATGCGGCCGTTCGCCAGGATCTTGTCGGTGTCCTCGAGACACTTGCTGAGGCCGGTCCAATCCTTCGGATCGACGCCCTTGTTGTAGCAGTCGGCCAAGAGATAGACCATCTCGTACAGCAGGTAGACGTAGCTACCCGAGTCGCGCCCGTATTCGGCCTTCGCGCGCTCATTGATCTCGGCCGTGCGCGGGTGCTTGGGCGACTTGATGGCGCCGCCGAGCAGGTTGTACATGACTCCCTTCGAGTTACCTTTGGTCAGCTCGCTGAACTCGGGAACCGAGGGCGCATACTGGATGAACATCACCGAGTTGGTCGGATCCTCCATGTATTGGTTCATGAAGGTCGCTGCGTTCGATGACGACGGCTCGGTATTGACGATCGCGACCGGGGGATTGGCCCGGATCTTGGCCAGGAGCGAGCGCCAGTCATTGACCTCGGTCGGTGGCACCACCTCGTCGAACGTGATGGTCCAACCGTTTGCCGGGAAGCTCTTCTTCAGGCCGTTGTAGATGGACATGCTGTAGGGATTGTCGGCCCCGATCAACGCCACCGTGCGGTCGCGCGGGTTGAGGGTGCCGGCCTTGATGATCCCTTCAAGCACGATCGGAAGCTCGGTCTCGTAGCCGTCGTAGGCCGGGGTGAGGCTCCAGACGTTCTTGAACTTCTCCGGATCGGGCGAAACGAAGTCGCGGGTCTGCTGCGAGTTCACCGCCAGCATGTAAGGCATGCCGAGCTCGGCAAAGTACTCGATCTCGAAGTTCGTCAGGCTGGTGAGCGAGCTCACCGTGGCACTGATGTCGGGGTCGCCCTTGACGCGCTCGAAGGCGCTAATCACGGCGTCCGGCGTCATTTCCTTGGTGTCGAACTCGATCAGTTCGAGCTTGGCGCCGCCGGCGCCGCCGGCGGCGTTGATCTCCTTGACCGCCAACTTGGCGCCGTTCAAGCCGTCCACGCCGTCCGCGGTGAACGGGCTGCCGGTCAGTGATCCCATGAAGGCGATCTTGATGACTTTGTCCTGCGCGCCGGCGGGGAGCGCGCCGGCGGCAAGCGCCAGCAGCGCGGCAATCCCGACGGAACCCTTGAGTATGCGCATTGAAGTGGCCTCCCTGATAGGTCCTATTGGTGTTAGGCTGCCCATTGTGCAAAACGAGCGCCCCCTGTCAAACGAAGATGCGTCCCGGCGGCGTCAATCGACCCCGCACCAATCGATGATCGTCGCGGCCATGACCTTGGCGCTCTCCACCAGCGAGGCGATATCGACATACTCGTCGGGACCATGCAGGCGGTCGCCGCCGGGCCCGTAGATCACGCAAGTCGCCCCGGCGCGCTGATAGTGCGCGGCGTCGCACACCTCGGTGTAGCCGCGGAACTCGACCGGGACGCCGAGCTGGCGGCGCGCCTCCATCAGGTGCTTGACCAGCGGGTGATCGAGCGGCGTGTCCACGGGCGGGAAGTGCACGCTGCGCAGGTCCCATTCGACGATCGGCGGGTGCTGGCGCAGCCAGTGATCGGTCTGTGCGAAGTGATGGACGAAGTCCTCGAACTCGCGGCGGACCTGCGCCGAGGTCTCGGTCGGAAGGTATTTCATCCCGAACTCCATGACGCACACGTCGGGGATGATAGCGTTGTTGTAGAGGTTGCGCGGCCGGCCCTCGGCGCCGATGCCGGACCCGCCGATCACCACGCCTGGGTTGATGGTAGTGATACCGGGCGGCAGGAGCGGGTGCTGCTTGCGCGCCGCCCACTCGCGCTCGAGCTCGCGCACCAGGGTGAGGAAGCGCACGCCGATGTCGATGGCGCTGACGCCGGGTTCCGGCCGGTTCGCGCCGAAGCGCTGCGGGTAGATGGCGTTGTAGCGCCGGCCGGAGTGCGCGGCACGGCCGTGGATGGTCACCTTGACCCACTCGAGGCCGCCCTCGACCGGGGCGATGGCGCCACCGGTGGTCTCGGCGACCAGCACCGCCTTGGCGAGGCGGCCGCGTCGGATCAGGTCGATCGCTCCGGCGCCCCCCGCTTCTTCATCCACCACCGCGTGGATCTCCAGGCTGCCCTTGAGCTTGATCCCTGCCCTCTTGAGCGCGCGGCAGGCGGCGATGCCGGCGGCGATGCCGCCCTTCATGTCCAGCGTGCCGCGGCCATAGATGCGCCCGTCCCGGATCTCGCTGCCGTAGGGCTCGGTGGTCCACAGCTCGCGCTCGCCCTCGGGCACGACATCGACATGGCCGCAAATGATGAGGCTACGCTCAGGGTCACCGGGCCAGGCCCCGACCAGGTTGGGGCGGTCGGGGAGCGCCTCGAGCTGCTCGGTCGAGAAGTCGAGCTCCTTGAGCACGCCCTCGAGAAAGCCCTGGTGCTCGGGCTCCTTGTTGACCGCGGGATCGAGGACGAACTTCGGGTTCACGGTGGGGATGCGCACCATGTCACGCGTCAACTGGATGACGAAGTCGCGATCGGCCTCGATGATGTCGAAGACCTGTTGATAGAGATCGTTGCGCATGGAGGCCTCCCGGTTCCGGCGGTGGGTGCCGCTTCACCCATGTTAGTGTCCCGCACAGACTGGACCAACGACTCTGATGACCATCATGAACCGGCACGCGGGGGTGACAACGGCGACGGTACTGACCGGCTATCCCGACCGGCTGAGCGTGGCGCCGGGCGAGACGGTCCGCTTCATGGTGAGCGCCGAGGGCGTGCGCCGCTACCGTGCCGATATCACGCGCATCGTCTGCGGAGACATCAACCCGGCCGGACCGGGCTTCAGGGAAGTGCCGGTGCGCTCGCCGGTGAGCGGGAGCTACCGCGGCCGCACCCAAGCCTGCCGCCCCGGTTCCTGCGTCCGGATCATCAACACCGCGCTGGTCGACGATCTGACGAGCTTCTCGATCCAGGCTTTCGTCTGGCCCACGCTGTTCGGTCGCGGCCCCCAGATCATCCTCGGGCGGTTCCTTGCGACGGCCCGGCGCGGCTTCGCACTCGCCATCGACGATGGCGGCGCGCTCGCGCTCGTGCTCGGCGATGGGCGCCGCGTCCAGACGATCGCAAGCCGCGTA
>VGEJ01000056.1 GCA_016869335.1 Alphaproteobacteria bacterium
TCGAGGTCAAGTACCTCTGCCTCGGCGGCATCTGACAGCGATGCGGCGCCGAAGCGACCTTCAGAGGCGGCCGAGCGCGTAGTCGGCGCACGAGAGCCCGAGCTCGCTCAGCCCGTCCTCGACGTGGTCGGGCATGAGCGGGGTCCGCATCAGCGTGTCCGCCGCGCGCTCATCGAGCGCCTCTTCCGCACTCTGCCGCGCGCTCTCCCACTCGGCGGTGCGCATGTCGTCGCGTCCGAGAACCATGAGCGTGAGCACATCCAGGAGCTCCTCCTCATTGAGATCGGCGAGCGCCTCGCTGAGCTCCTCGGCCGTGGGGTCGTCCTCGTAGTCCTCGAGTATCGCCCGCTCGTCGTCATCGGTCGGGTTTGAGCCGGGATCGGGCTCGACCAGCGCCACCTTGGCGCCGAACTCGCGCGCCTTGAGGATGATGTAGCAGACCTTCTCCGGGCGGACGGTCAGCACCTCAGGACCCTCCGCGCTCCGGCTCTTCGACCTCCGCCGCGCCGGCGATCTCACAGATCTCTGCGGCGCGCGCCGATAATGTGTGACCGGCCAGCCGCACGATGTCCTCCTCGCCGGCAAGCCATGCCGCGGGTTCCTCGAGCTCCTCGGTGGTCGGCTTGAACTCGAGGACCGCGGTGATCTGCAGATCGCCGAGTTCCCCGAGGATGGCGCGCACGTCCTTTTTACTGGCCTCGGCGTTGTCCATGACCCGCCTCAGTATTTTGGGAACATGCTGCGCCAACGCCGGACGGGCGACCTTGACGCAGGTCAACCGCGATGCGCCGCGTTGATCTGGGTCATGGCCGGAGCCCGCTCATCGGCTAGGGTGAGAGATGATCGCGAGCGGCTGGGAGCATTTCCCGCATGCGGCGGACATTGGGATCCGAGGCTTCGGCCCAACCCGTGCCGCGGCGTTCGAGCAGGCGGCGCTGGCGCTCACTGCCGTGGTCACCGAGCCCGGCCGGGTTGTGCCGCGCGAGGTGGTGGCGCTGATCTGTGAAGCCGATGACGACGGGGCGTTGCTCGTGGAATGGCTCAACGAGATCGTCTACGAGATGGCGACCCGGCGCATGCTGTTCTCACGCCTCGAGGTCGCGCTCGCCGGGCACGCGCTGAAAGGGCGCGCCTGGGGTGAAACGATCGATGCCGCGCGCCACCGGCCGGCCGTCGAGGTCAAGGGAGCAACGTACACCGCGCTCGCCGTACACCAGGAGGGCGGACGTTGGATCGCCCAGTGTGTCGTCGATGTGTGAGGCCGGCCGATGGAGCTGAGCGGCTGGGTGCAGGATGAGGCCTATCGCTGGCGACGGCCGCCGACGGGCGCTATGCGGGTGCCGGCGGTGATCTATGCAAGTGCCGCGCTGATGGCCGAGATGGACGACAAGGTGGCGGAGCAGATCGCCAACGTCGCGACACTTCCCGGGATCGTTGAGGCGGCCTACGCCATGCCCGACGCGCATTGGGGGTACGGCTTCCCGATCGGCGGCGTCGCCGCCTTCGATCCCGACCTCGGTGGCGTCGTCTCGGCGGGCGGCGTCGGCTTCGACATCTCGTGCGGCGTGCGGGCCCTCCACACCGGGCTCAGGGTCGGCGAGCTTAGGCCACTCAAGGAAGCACTCGCCGATACGCTGTTTGGCGAGGTGCCGGCTGGGGTTGGCTCGACCGGTGCGATCTCGCTAGCGCCCGCGGAGATGGACGCGATGCTGGAAGGCGGCGCGGCCTGGGCGGTCGCGCGCGGCTATGGCACGAGCGCGGATCTCGTGCGCGTCGAAGAACAAGGACGCATGGCCGGAGCGCTGCCGGATTGCGTATCGGACAAGGCGAAGAACCGCCAGCGCCGCGAAATGGGCACGCTCGGCTCGGGCAACCACTACCTCGAGGTCCAGGAGGTCAGCGAGATCTTCGACCGGGCCGCGGCGGCCGCCTTCGGGCTCGCCCAGGGCGACGTCGTGGTATCCATCCATTGTGGCTCGCGCGGCCTGGGCCACCAGATCGGCACCGAGTTCCTGCGCGATATGGCCAAGAGCGCAGCCGGGTTCGGGATCGCGCTGCCCGACCGCGAGCTTGCTTGCGCCCCGCTCACCTCGCCGGTCGGCGAGCGCTATCTCGGCGCGATGCGTGGGGCGATCAACTGTGCCATGGCCAATCGCCAGATCATCACCCACCTCACTCGCGCGGCGTTCGCGCGCATCGCGCCCGAGGCCGAGCTCAGCGTCCTCTATGATGTGTCGCACAATACCTGCAAGCTCGAGGAGCACCAGGTTGGCGGCGTGCCGCGCCGGCTGTTCGTCCACCGCAAGGGCGCGACGCGCGCCTTCGGGCCGGGCCATCCCGACCTGCCCTCCGACCTGCGCGCGGTGGGCCAGCCGGTGATGATCGGCGGCAGCATGGGAACCGGCTCCTACATGCTGGTTGGCGCTGCCACTGCCGGGGAGCGCGCCTTCGGCTCCGCCTGCCATGGTGCCGGCCGCAGCATGAGCCGGCACCAGGCGCTGCGCACCTGGCGCGGTCGCGCCGTGATCGATGAGCTGGCCGGGCGCGGCATCTTGATCCGCAGCCCGAGCTACCGCGGTGTCGCCGAAGAAGCGCCGGGCGCCTACAAGGACGTGACGGCGGTGGTCGATGAGGCCGATCAGGCGGGGCTCGCGCGCAAGGTCGCGCGCCTGAAACCGCATGTCTGCGTCAAGGGCTGAACGGCAAGCGACCGAAGTTCTCACGCATGTTCGAGCGGCAGGCCGGCGGCCTTCCACTCGGGGAACCCCTCCGCCAATCGACGCGCCGTAAAGCCGCGGGCGCGCAAGGCGGCGACCGCCTCGAACGAGAGCACGCAATAGGCACCGCGGCAGTAGGCGACGATCTCCTGTCCGCGGTCGAGCTCGGCGAGCCGCGCGCCGAGTTCCTTCAGCGGGATGTTTAGGGCGCCGGGCAGGTGGCCCAGCGCAAACTCATCGGCGGGCCGCACGTCGAGAACCATGACGAGGCCCGCGCGGGAGCGTGCCATCAGCTCTTCGCGTGAGACCGGCTCCATACCGTCACGGTCGGCGAAATAACCGCGCACGATCCGCTCCACCTCGGCGAGGTTGCGCTCCGCGACCTGCCGCAGAGCGGAGAGCAGCGCGAGGACGGCCTCGTCCGTGAGACGATAGCGAACGAACTTGCCGTCCCGCTGCGAGGCGACGAGACCGGCCCGCCTGAGGTGCTGCAAGTGCTGCGAGGTGTTGGCGATCGAGAGATCGACGCGCTCAGACAACGCCTCCACGCCGCGCTCGCCCTGCGCGAGATGCTCAAGGATCTCCAGCCGGTGCGGATGACCGAGCGCGCGAGCCACTGCGGCAAACTGTCCGAGCAGAGCTTGCTTGGGACCGATTGATATCCGTTGACCCAGTGCAATACCATTCAATATATCGATTGAATGTATAGTGAGAGCGGACCGCTGGCAAGGAGGCACTGTGTCCCAGCTACTGCTGACGAACGAGCCGCTCATCCGCGTCGGGTTCTTTGTCGGCGTCCTCGTCATGATGATGGCATGGGAGGCGGCGGCGGCGCGGCGAGCGCGGCAGATCGCCCGCTGGCTCCGCTGGATCAACAATCTCGGCGTGGTGGTGCTGGCCACCGCTCTCGTCCGCCTGGTCTTCCCCATCGCGGCGGTCGGTCTTGCCCACCTGGCCCAAGAGCGCGGCTGGGGGCTGCTGAACGCCATCCAGGCGCCCGGCTGGCTCGCCGTCGCGCTGTCGCTCCTGGTTCTCGACCTCGCAATCTATCTGCAACACGTCATGTTCCACGCCGTGCCGGCGCTCTGGCGGCTGCACCGCATGCATCATGCCGACCTCGAGTTCGACGCCACGACGGGACTGCGCTTTCACCCCCTCGAGATCCTGCTGTCGATGGGCATCAAGCTGGTCATCGTCGCGGCCCTGGGGCCGCCCGCCGTCGCGGTACTCGTCTTCGAGGTGCTCTTGAACGCGACCTCCCTGTTCAACCACGGCAACGTGCGGCTCCCCTTCGGGTTAGATCGCACCCTTCGCTGGCTCGTCGTCACGCCGGACATGCATCGCGTCCATCACTCCGTTCGCCCGAACGAGACCAATAGCAACTTCGGCTTCAACCTGCCTTGGTGGGACCGATTGCTCGGAACCTACCGGGCGCAGCCGCGGGACGGCCACGCGGGCATGACCATCGGCATCGAGCAGTTCCGCACCACCCGCGATCTGTGGCTCGATCGGATGCTGATCCAGCCGGTGCGCGGGCCGGCCAACCGCTATCCCATTAACCGGGAGGGAGCCGCACGGTGACCCGGCTTCGCCTCGTTCCCCGGTTCCTCCTCCTGGCAGGTATCGTCGGCGCCGTCGTTTGGGCGGCACTCCGCCGCGACCGATTCGATCTGACGGCGCTGGATGGTTGGCTCTCCGGGCTGGGCATCTGGGCGCCGGCGATCTATGTGATCCTCTATGCGGCCGGGACGGTGGTCTTCCTGCCGGGCTCGCTGTTCGCGCTGGCCGGCGGCGCGCTGTTCGGTCCGGTCTGGGGGGCACTCCTCAATATCCTCGGCGCCACGATCGGCGCGAGCGTCGCCTTTCTCATCGCCCGCTACCTCGCCGGCGATTGGGCGGCACGGATGGCGGCGGGGCGCCTGAAGCGCGTGATCGCAGGCGTGGAGGCCGAAGGCTGGCGCTTCGTCGCCCTGGCTCGGCTGGTGCCGCTGTTCCCATTCAACCTGACGAACTACGCGCTCGGCCTCACCCGAATCGGATTCCAGCCGTATGTCATCACCTCGTTCATTTGCATGGCGCCGGGCGCCGTCGCCTACACTTGGTTCGGCCACGCCGGCCGCGAGGCGTTGGCCGGCGACACCTCTGCGATCCGCTACGGCCTGCCCGCGCTCGGTTTGCTGGCCGCGATTGTCTTACTGCCGCGACTGATCAAGCGGATGCGGCGAAGCAACAGCGCCGTGTGGATCGAACCGGAAGAGCTGCGCCGCCAGATCGAGGCAGGCGCGCCCCCGACCCTGCTCGACGTGCGCGGTGCGGATGAGTTCACGGGCGCGCTCGGGCATATTCCGGCGGCGCTGAACCTGCCGCTCGGCGAACTCGACCGGCGGCTGGACGAGCTGCGCGCGCGGTCGAGCGGCAGGATCGTCATCGTTTGCCGCACCGACAAGCGTTCGGCAATGGCCCAGGCGACCCTGCGCGCCGCCGGCTTCGCGGGCGTGACCGCGCTGCGCGGCGGGATGGAGCGCTGGAACGCCTTGGGCTTCGCAGCGCCGTGCGCCGACATGCCCAGAACCTCGACCGCCGGGAACGAGCGACGGCCGTGAACACGCTGTTCGTCCTCAACGACCCGCCTTACGGCAGCGAGCGCTGCTACAACGCCTTGCGCCTTGCCCATGCGCTGTCGAAAAGCGACCCGAAGGCCGCGATCACCATCTTCCTGATGGCCGACGCCGTCGTCGCCGCGCAGGCGCTGGCGCGCCGTCGGGTGCTCGAGGCGATGGCCTTCCGCCGCCGCGGTTAGGGTTCCCGCCGTCAGCGGCGGCGCTCGACCGCAACGGTGCCGGATGCCACGAGGGCCTCGATCTCGCCGTCGCCGAAGCCCGCCTCGCGAAGGATGGCGCGTCCGTCGACGCCGAACGCCGGCGGCGGGCGCCTGACCTCGGGCGGCGTCCGGCTCAGGGCGAGCGGCGAGGCGATGCCGCGGTAGTCCTCGATCTCGACCACCCGGCCCCGCGCCACCGCCTGGGGATGTTCGAGCGCCTCGGGCAGGGTGAGGGCGGCGCCGGCGGGAACGCCGGCGGCGAGCAGGGTCTCGGCGAGGGTGGCGCCGTCGTGCTCCAGGAGCAGCGCGTGCAACGCCGCGGTCAGCGCGACCCGGTTGACGACGCGATCGGCGTTGCGGCGGAACCGGGCATCCTCGGCAAGTTCCGGTTGGCCGAGAATCGCGCAGGCGGTGCGGAACTGGCGGTCGTTGCCGATGGCGAGGAACACCGGCCGGCCGCACGTCGGGAACAGGTCATAGGGCGCGATGTTGGGATGCGCGTTCCCGGTGCGCGCAGGCGGGCACCCCGACATGAGGTAGTTTGCGGCGTGGGGATGCTGGAGTGCGAGCGCGGCATCGAACAGCGCGGCGGCGACGCGCTGGCCGCGGCCGGAGCGCGTCCGCTCAGCGAGTGCTGCGAGGATGCCGATGGCGAGGTAGAGCCCGGTGCCGAGATCGACCAGCGGAATGCCGATGCGCACTGGCTCCGCTTCGGGCACACCGTTGATGCTGATGAGCCCCGCTGTCGCCTGCACTGCCGCGTCGTAGCCGGGCAGTCCCGCGAGCGGGCCGCTTTCGCCGAAGCCGGTGAGCGTGGCCTGGATCAGGCGCGGGAAGCGTGGCGCGAGCACGCTGTCGTAGCCGAGACCCCACTTCTCGAGCGTGCCGGCGCGGAAGTTCTCGACCAGCACGTCGGCGCCTGCGAGCAGCCGGAGCAGCACCGCCTGCCCGGCGGGCGCCGCGAGGTCGAGCCCGAGCGAGCACTTGTTGCGGTTGATGCCGGCGAAGTAGGCGGAGAGACCCGCGGCGCTGAATGGCGGCCCCCAGTCGCGCACCTCATCGCCCTGCGGCGGCTCGACCTTGACCACGTCGGCGCCTAGATCGGCGAGGATCTGCGTGCAGTAGGGCCCGCCGAGGACGCGCGTCAGGTCAATGATGCGGAGACCGTCGAGCGCGCCGGCCATGTCACTCTCCCGTGGTTGCCGCTGCCATCGGCTGCCGCGAAGATAGCGCAGTATCCAGTTCCTGCGGCGGCGGTCAGCGAATCGGCAGGGTGGTCGCGTTCTTTACCCGTTTCAGCACGATCTGCGAGTTGATCGAGCCGATCTCGGGACTCGCCAGCAGGCGCGCCGCCAGGAAGCGCTCGTAGGCTGCAATATCGGCGGCGATGATGCGCAGCACGTAGTCGCGCTCGCCGGTCGCTGCGAAGCGATCGAGCACCTCCGGTGCGGCCCCCACCATGGCCTCGAATGCGGCCACCGCGTTTGCGCTTTGGCGGTTGAGCGTGACGGAGGCGATCACCATGACGTCGAGGCCGAGCATAGTCGGATCGAGCAGATTGACCGCCGCGCGGATGACCCCCGCTTCACGCAACCGCCGGAGCCCGCGCCAACACGGCGACACTGACATCCCGGCGCGGGCAGCAATGTCCGCGACGGACAGGCTCGCATCCTCCTGGACAACGCTGAGGATGCGGCGATCAGCATCATCGATTTCCGTCATGACGACAGTTCTGTTTCCGATTCGTTGAACAGGATGGAACAGACACCCCTATCATCCGCACCCAGCGCTGAGAATAGACCGGGCTTCGCTCGTACCGGCACCATATGTTATCCGGGCGTTTCGGTGGGAGGACCCGTGGCCGATCACACGCCCTACCTTGTCGCTTAGGACTGGGGTGCTTACCAGGCCGAGGATCACGCCGTATGGCGCACCCTGTTCCGGCGTCAGGAGCAGGTATTGCGCGAACGTGCCACGCCCGAGTTCCTCAGCGGCCTGGCGCGGCTGGAGCTGGCCAACGACGGCACCCCGATTTCCGCCGCCTCAACGACGTGCTCGGACCGGCGACGGGCTGGCAGGTGGTAGCAGTCAGCGGCTTCCTGCGCGACGAGGTGCTCTTCTCGTTGCTGGCTAACCGCCAGCTTCCTGCGACCGACTGGATCCGGCAGCGCTCGCAGCTTGACTACCTGCAGGAGCCCGATGTCTTTCACGACGTGTCGGACACGTGCCGCTCCTCCTGCACCCCGTGTTCGCGGATTTCATGGCGGCCTACGGCAAGGCGGGAACGGCGAGGCTGCTGCCGTACATGGCGCGGCTCTATTGGTTCACCGTGGAGTTCGGGCTGATCGCGACCCGCGCGGGCTTGCGCATCTATGGCGCCGGCATCGCCTCGTCAGCGGCCGAGTCGGTGTTAGCGCTCGACTCCGCTTCGCCCCATCGCCTGCGCTTCAACCTCGAGCGGGTGATGCGGACGGCCTATCGGATCGACGACTTCCAGCCGACGTATTTCGTGATCGACGACTACGACGAATTGTTCGGCCTGCTGGATTGGGACCTTAGCGCCCTTTGCGAGCGTCTCAAGCGGCAGCCACGACCATGCCGTGGGACTGCTCGCGGCCGGCGACACGATCCTCCAGCGCGGTAGCGGCGCCCACGACGCCGCGAAGACCGCGGCGTAGGTGCCCGCCCGGCGCGGCAGCGCCGGTTCAGAAGCGGTAGGACGCGGCGAGGCTCACCAGATTGTTGGTGAGTTCGAAGTTCGGAATGTTCGCGTTGTTGACTGTGCGCTGGAGCGTGGCGACCAC
The DNA here is from genome assembly GCA_016869335.1 of Alphaproteobacteria bacterium. Classification (GTDB taxonomy): domain Bacteria; phylum Pseudomonadota; class Alphaproteobacteria; order VGEJ01; family VGEJ01; genus VGEJ01. The sequence continues at coordinate 8,343 of VGEJ01000056.1, forward strand.
GGTCCATGCGTCGTTCACCGGTACCGCCGTGAGCAGCGTCACCGTGGTCCCCTGGTCGCGCCGGCTCACCGCCGGCTCGACCAGGGGATCGGGCTCGTCGTAGTTGGCATAGCTTCGCGTTGCTGACACCTGGGTCGTCCACGGGTCGGTGGAAGGGCCAATCGTCACCGGCGCGGCATACAGCACGGCGGTGTTCAAGCCGAACTCCATCTCGGAGTTGGTGTGGCGATCTTCATCGGCGTGGTGCGCGGTGAGGCGGGCGAAGCCGCCGATGAGCCAGCGGCCGGTGTGGGCGTAATTGAACGCCAGCCGCACCTGCTCTTCGTAGCCGCTCTGCTCCGAGTTGTCCGGCCGCGAGAGCGACGAGTCGAAATCGAGGGCGCGGAGCCGCAGGTCGACCTCGGTCGTCAGGTTGATCTCGTAGGCCTTGGTCAGGTTGACACCGACGCCAGCCGATTGCTGGTGGTGCTCGTCGCCGAGCCAGATCTGATCAATCATCACATAGGGCCGCACCGTGGCCTTCTCGAACCACTCGGGCACGAACGGCGCCCGCGGGCCGGAGTCGATGCTGATCAGGAACAGGTGGAGGTTGCTTTCGTCGCGGTGGCGGGTGCCGAAGGCGAAGCCGTTGGTCTCCAGAGCCACGCCCATCTCATTGCGGAACTCATAGCGATGGCGCAGGCCGCCGCCCAGGAACACGTTGGCGTCCGAGGACTGCGTGAACTGGTCGCCGAGGGCGACGGCGAGTCCGAGCGCCCGCACCGCGGGCGAGTCGGGTCCGGCGTTGGCGTTGCTCTGCCAGCGCACGCCGCCGGTCAAGGTGCCGTCCAGCTCGGATGGCAACAGCAGGCGGTCGATCTCGGCTAGGAATAGTTCGACCCGTTTGCGCACGTCGTCGGGCACGCCTGGGTCGGCAATCGCGCGATCGAGGTAGATGCGCGACATCGCATACGATCCGATCCGGAAGTACAGCACTCCAAGCTCGAGCCGGACGCGGGGCAGATTCGGGTTGTACAGGAGCATGCGCTCGAGCGCGCTGATGGCTGCCTCGTAGTTGCCGAGCCTCACCGCCATTTCGGCGAACTTGAACGTCGCGTCGAGATCGCTCGGCTTGCGGAAAAGCTGCTGGAACAGGGCGTCGTACTCGCGCTCCAGCGCCTCGCGATCGGTGTCCTGCGCCACGGCCACTGGCGCCCCCACGATCAGGGCGGTGGCCAGTGCTGCCGCAGCCGCGCGATACGCTAACCGCATTGCCTCTTGCCCCCGCCAAACAGAGACCGGGCGGTTCCCTCCGCACGACGACTGCGCTATGCCAGAGTCGGCGTTAATAATACCTATACCGTGCGCGTCAGGGTTTGCCAAACGCTCCCGGCGGGGGATTCCGCCCGCGCAGCTCGAGCCGCCCGGCGACCGCCAGGGCATACATGCGGAAATCGGAGGCGAGCGCCCACACCGGGTAGCGGAAGGTCGCCGGCCGATTGCGCTCGATCGGAAGATGGCCGAGCCAGGCGAACAGATAGCCGGCGATACCCGCGGCGATGAACAGCCGCCAGTCCCACCTCACGATCGCCAGCACGAGGCACGCGAGGGCGAGAGAGGTCCCGAGGTAATGTCTTGCGCGAGTGACAGGATTTCTATGCTCTCATAGGCAGTGGGGCCAGAACTCCCGAAACGTCCTCGGAAGCTCTCGCTGAGATACTTCAACCTCCCGTGGCTATTCACGTTGACGTTGACGTTAACGTAACATATTAGAGTCGATAATGGTCGATCACAAGATGGCGGGCAGCGAAGAAACCCGGCCCGCGTTCCGGGCGCGCTCGGCCGCCCAGGGCGCCGGAGAGCGCGACGCGGCCACGGCCCGCCAGGGGTTCAGCATCGCCGCGCTTGCCGAGGAGTTCGCCGTCACGCCGCGGACCCTGCGCTTCTACGAGGACCGGGGGCTGCTGCGGCCCGAACGCCGTGGCCGCACCCGAATCTACAGCCGGCGCGACCGCGCCCGCTTGATGCTCATCCTGCGCGGCAAGCGCCTCGGCTTCGGGCTCAGCGATATCAAGGAGATGCTCGACCTCTACGACATTGGCGATGGCCAGGTCGAACAGCTCCGGCGCACGTGGCGCAAGTGCCGCGAGCGCATCGGCATCCTCGTGCGGCAACGCCGCGATCTCGAGGAGACCCTCGCCGAACTCCAGCACACGTGTGTCCAGATCGAGGCGAGCCTCCGGCGCCAGGGCGTCGAGATCGAGCGCGGCGCGGGCGAGCACGGGCCATGATGCCGCTGCGCACCCACCCGCTTCGTGGGGTCGATCTCTTCCGCCACGACCCAAACCTCGGCGCCGCGCTCAGCCATCGGTTCAGGCTCGACGCCGCCCGCGCGGACATGCTCAGCGCATTCGGCACCTGGGTCGGCTCGGTGGTTGATGAAGAGGCCGAGTACACCGATCGCTTCGCCCGCCCCGTGCTCGAGCCTTACGACGACGGCGGCAGGCTACGCCATCGCATCCGCGTCAATCCAGCATGGCAAGAGGTGTCGCGCGAGCTCTATCGCCGCGGCTTCGTCGGCCTCAACCACGGCGCGGAACCGGAGCCCTACTGGCTCACGTTCGTCATGGGCTACCTGCTCTCGCAGGCGGATGTCTCGCTGCACTGCCCGGCGACGATGACCGGCGCCGTGGCGTATGTGCTGGCCGGCCACGCCGCGCCCGCGGTGCGCGAGCGCTACCTGCCCGAGCTCGTGCGCCGCGATGGCCACGAACTCACCGGCGGCACCTGGGCGACGGAGCGCCATGGCGGCAGCGATGTCGGTGCGACCACGACCGTCGCCCGCGTGGTGCCCGGGGGTGTCGCCCTCACCGGCCTCAAATGGTTCGCGAGCAATCCCGATGGCGGGCTCGCGCTCGCCACGGCGCGACCCGAGGGTGCGGGCCCCGGCTGGCGTGGTCTCGGTCTCTATCTCGTACCGTTCGTGGACGACAACGACCGGCCCAACGGCATCGACATCCGCCGGCTCAAGAGCAAGCTCGGCACTTGCGGTGTGCCGACCGGGGAACTCACGCTCGCGGACGCCTTCGCGCTCGAGGTGGCGCCGCCGCCGCAGGGCTTTCG
>VGEJ01000057.1 GCA_016869335.1 Alphaproteobacteria bacterium
CGACGGCTCGGGTAAGCTTGGGGTAAGCATGGGTAAGCGCAATCGCAAGAGCTGGATCGTATCACACCGGTAAGGGGTTCGATCAGATATGTCCGTTATATCATACTGTTATAAGGATAGCGCGTGCCCAGACGAAGTTCGGAGAAATCGCGTTACCACGACTCTTAATCAGCGGGTCCCAGGTTCGAGTCCTGGTGCGCCCACCACCAAAATCAACGGGTTATGGGCGAGCCCGCATTCGTCAACCTACGTGTTGTTGCTTGCCGCGGCGCTTGTGACCCACGGAATCAGCCTTGTGTCGACGGCGGTGACCGCGCAATCGGCCGATCTGTCACGCGCCGAAAGCGCCGGAACGACCAAGCGGCATCCGGTCCGCGGCCGCGCCCGCGATCATGCCCCGCAGCGCATTGCCGAACCAAACGCGTCCCGACGCCAAATCGCGGGGCCGCAACATCCGCTCAGCCGCCCGGCCGCTCAAGATCAACTCGCGTCGCAAACACCCGTCGAGCAAGCCGCACGAGAGCGGCGGCGTCAACCAAACCCCGTCGCGCTCGAGGAACAGGTTCGTCCGGCTTCCCTCTGTGACCTCGCCGCGCTCGTTCACGAACACCACCTCGTCGCATCCCGTCACGGCTTTCTCCACGGCGAGCGCCTCGTCGTAGAAGCCGCGATCGGTCGTCTTGTGGTAGAGCCGCCAATCTCCGCTGACGACCGGCTCGCGCGCGAAGGCATACCTCCAAACGGCGTCGGGTCCCGGTAGAGCGAACGGCTCCGTCGTCACCTCCACATCGCCGTTGGGTCCGAGCGTGAGCCGTACACGCAGCACTCCGTCGCCACCGGCGACGGCGCCTGCAAGCGAACGCGCCACGGCGGCGTCATCGAACGGGAAGCCGAAATACACGCACGAACCCTTCAGACGCGCGAGGTGATGCGCAAGCAAGTGAAAGCCGTCGCCCGCAGTCCATCGCAGAGTCTCGATCAGCCGAAACGGCACCGCCCGCTCGGTGAAGAACCGCGCCTTCACCAAGCACTCGGCGTATTCGGCGCTGGGCTCGGAGTCCCAAACGATCCCGCCGCCCACGCCCATTTCGGCCGCGTCCGGCCGCATGACGAGCGTGCGAATCGCTACGTTGAATGCCATGCGTCGGCGCGTGACGAATCCGACCGCACCGCAGTACACGCCGCGCGGCTCGTCTTCGATCTCGCGGATGACTTCCATCGCCCGAATCTTCGGCGCGCCCGTCACGGACCCGCACGGGAACAATGCCGGCAGCACACGCGCGAGCGACGGCGGTCCTGCAAGCTCCGCGTCGATGCCGGACGTCAGTGTGTGGAACCGCGGATAGGTTTCGACCGTGAAGAGGTCGCTCACCTGCACGCTGCCCGGCCGCGACACCCGCGCGAGATCGTTGCGCAACAGATCGACGATCATCAAATTCTCGGCGCGCTGCTTCTCGTCCGCGACCAGCGCTTGACGCCGCAAGGCATCGCCCGCGATGTCGGGCGCGCGCGCGACGGTGCCCTTCATCGGCCGTGCCGCAATCTGTGTTCCGGTGACGCGGAAGAACAGTTCGGGCGAGAACGACAGAATGTCTTCATCCGCAAAACGCAGGAACGCGCACGCGCCCGCGCGCGACGTCTCGCGCAACGCGGCGTACGTCGCGAACGCGTCGCCCGCACCTGCCGTCTTCAGTTTGAACGTGAAGTTCACCTGGTAGACGTCGCCAGCACCGATCAGGTGGCGCACTCGTGCGACCTTTGCAGCGTGCGCGGCTTCGTCGAGCGCGGGCCGCACCTCGCCCGCCAGCGGTGCCCCGCGCGAGCGCGAGGCAAGCCAAGCCGCTCGTTCCCCGGCGGACAAGCGGCGCCGCTTGCCGAACAGGTGAAACCTCAGCAACGGCCGCCCCGTCCGGGGCATGAGCGGCCGCAGGCGCGGCTCGAACGCATAACCGAGTTCGTAACTGCACACGCCTGCGGCGGCACGTCCGCGGGCCGCCGCCGCATCGATCGCCGTCAGGGCAGCGGCAAAATCCTCGATCCCGTGCGCTTCGATCAATTCTTCGGCGCCCTCGAACAGAAGCGCCCCACGATCGCCGTAGGTGGCATCGTCGAAAAGGGCGAAGGGCTCGTTTTCCGCGGTAAGCATGGCGGTTGATCGGGCATGGCGCTTGACGGGGCGTCGGTATCCGCCCACTTGCGTGGGCCACGTCTATAGCGTGGAATCGGTGCGATGTCGCGACCAAGGCCGTTGGCGGCGGCGGGCTACTTACCCACAGCGGTGGTCATCGCGAGTCTTCGTCCGGGCGAGTTGTTCCATATCGACATCAAGAAGCTCGGCCGCTTCGATTTCGCCATCAACCGCGCCTAAGGATAGCGCGTGCCCGGACGAAGTTCGGAGAAATCTTGCTCCAACGACTCTTCATCGGCGGGTCCCAGGTTCGAGTCCTGGTGCGCCCACCAACGTCTTCGAGGAGTTACGGCGAGGTCGGGCGCGGTCGGGCGGACGCTCGATGCCGACCGCCCGCGCCTAAGCGCCGCTCAGTCGGTGCGCTCGCCATGCGCGGCCATGAACCGCGCCTGATCGAAGCTGTTGGGCACCTTGTTGGCGCCGCCATAGAGCTCGACGTGGGCGGCGCTCTCGGCGAAGGCGAGCGCGAGGTGGTAGAGCGGCCTGGCCTCGGCCGGAAGCCCATGCAATGGAAACTCGTCGAGGTAGGCGAGCACCTCGGGCATCCGCGGCAGCATGGCGTCGTAGAAACGCCGGAAGTCCTCCGCGTGGCTCGCCCAGCGCTTGGCCGAGCGCGCATTCTCGCTCGGCAGCGCCCATGCCGTGACGAACGGCTCGAGGGCCGCGAACTGCACCGGAAGCGCCGCCACCGCCGGCATCCTCACGCCGCCCGCATGTAGCGGTCCCAGTGGTGATGGGTGTTGCGGATCATGATCTCCTCGTCCATCAGCACGATCTCCTCAAGCACGCCGGAGCTCAGCGCGGCATGCGTGTCCTCCATGGTCGAGGTGTCCTCGAGCCAGCCGTTGCGGTGATAGGCGGTGGTGTGGGCGATCGCGATCCGCTCGCTCGCGCTCTCCGGCGGGCGGAAGTAGTTGGTGCCCTCCCAGAGCGTCTGGCCGACCGAGAGCGGCCAGAAGTGGTGCGTGAAGTAGGTCATGCCCGGGTAGCCGTTGCCGGCCGAGAGATGGAGCAGCATGTTCGGGAAGATCACCGGGAACTCGAACAGGAAGTCGGTGCGGCGCTCGTGATTCATCGTCGGTGGGATCTCGTGGAGGCGCGGGCGGTGACGCTCGCTGCGGTGCAGCACCTCGCGAAACAGCGCGCTCGCCGGGGAGGGCTCGAGGCCCGCGATGGGGAGCACGAAGAACGCCGACGTCGAATGCGGGCCGAACAGCCGGAAGTCCTTGTGCTCGAAACGCATCAGGTTTGGCGAGGTGCCGGAGTGGATCGTCGAAACGTGGTAGCCCTCCGAGAACGCGTGGAGCGAGACCTTCCAGTTGCAGTTGAGCACCGCCGAGTACTTGTAGCGTGCCGTCGACTCGCCATAGGGGTAGCCCGAGAAGTGCTCGCCGAAGCCGCCGAGGTAGTCCGTCAGCGACTGCTCCGGCTCGGCCGCCAGGTTGACGAAGATGAAGCCCTCCCAGACCTCGCAGGCGATGGGCCTAAGCCCGAAGCATGCCTTGTGGAGATCGGCGAAGGCTTCCTCTCGCGGGATCGAGCGCACGGCGCCAGCGGTCTCGAACACCCAGCCGTGAAAGCGACACGTCAGAAGGTTGGCGCGAGCCCGGCCGAAGGTCTCGTTGCCGCTTTCCGGTATCACCTTGTTGCCACGATGCGGGCAGATGTTGTGAAACGCGCAGATTTCGCCCCCGGGGCGGCGCACAAGGATCGCTGAGGTCCGCGCCACATCGAGGCGCTTGACCTTGTAGTCGCCCGGGTTGGCGATCTCCTCGACGCGGCCGACATTGAGCCAAACCCGCTTGAAGATCTTTGTGCGCTCCTGCTCGAACAGCGCCGGCGAGATTATGGGTTCGACGGGCAGCGGCCCGGTGCCGAGTTCGGGATAGCGCGAGGTCCACGGCATACGTGCGGCGATCGTGCCGGTCGCGCGCGCGGATCCAGGTTTCATGCGTCGAATCTCCTCATCGTACGGGGTACCGTGCCTCACCCGTCCTGGCGCACAAGGGGGGCCAGCACGGCGTTGAGCGTGTCGCACACGGGCGTCGCCACGCGCCGCTCCGCGCCGAGCCGCGATACCGCGCCCGACAGCCACGGCACCTCGAGCCGGCCGCCGCGCTCGAGATCCTGGAGCAGCGAGGTCTTCATGTCCTTGGGCATGCCGTCCGCGATCGCCAGGGCCCGCGCCGCTGCGTCGTCGGCTAGCGCGACGCCGCCGGCGCGCCCGACCGCGACGGCCTCCGCGATCGCCTGGCTCAGCGTGGTGCGCAGGAGTGACGAGGCAACCACCGCGCCCACGGTGCTGCGCGCCGCCGCCGTCACCGCCGCCAGCGGCGCGAGCAGAACGAACTTCTCCCACACCGCGCGCGCGATGTCCGGTGCGATGGTCGCCTCGATCCCGGCGCCGGTCAGTGCCGCGCGGATGGCTTCGCAGCGCGGGCTTGAGCGGCCGTCGGCCTTGCCGAATACGACACAGCAGAAACGCCCGGTCTGCCGGATCACGCCTGGCGCGGCGATGACCGCGGCGACGTAGGCGACGCCGCCGAGGGCGTGTGCCGGCGCCGCTTGCGTCTGCAGGAGGTGCAGCGCTTCGACCCCGTTCATCAATGGCAGCACGGCGGTGCCTGGTGCGAGCAGGGGGCGACAGGCGCGGGCGGCGGCCGCGGCGTCCCAGAACTTGACCGCGAACACGACGAGATCGACCGGGCCGATCTCGGCCGGCCGATCCGTCGCCTGTGCGGGGGACAGCGTGAAGTTCCCGCTCGGGCTCTCGATGCGCAGCCCAGCGGCACGAATCGCCTCGAGGTGCGCGCCGCGCGCCAGGAAGTGCACGTCATGCCCGCTCTGCGCCAGCCGTGCGCCGATGATACCGCCGACCGCGCCGGCGGCCATGACCGCGACACGCATCAGGGGCGCGCCGCCATTCCCTGCCGTGCCCGCTTGTCTGCGATGCCGCGGCGCACCGCCGGCATGACGTGGCGATGGAACAGCTCCTGGGTGCGCATCGCCTTTTCGGCCGGGATGCCACCGTAGTGGCTGATGATGATGAACTCATCGTACGGGATCAGGTCGTGCAGCGTCAGAAGCTGGCGCGCGATCCTTTCGGGCGAGCCGATGTACATGATGCCGCGCTCGACGATGTCGCGGTAGCTGACGCTCGCCATCTTGAAGAAGTCATCGCCGGCGTAGAAGTCGAAGCCGCCCTTGCGCATCCGCTCCTTGACCGCCTCGCTGCGGTCCATCTCCTTGAGCGGAGATACGTTGTATTCGATGAACTTCGAGGCGTAGGTCTCGGCCTCGCGCACCGCCGTCTGGTCGTCCTCGGCGAGAAAGATGGCCTTGCCGAAGCCGACGTACGGCGTGGTTCCAGCGGCGGCGCAGGCGTTGAGGTAGGTGCGGTGCGGCTCGACGAAGATCGCATCGTCAACCGGGCCGCCGATCACGACCCGCCAGCCGCGCTGCCCGGCCTGAACGAAGGTCTTGCTGCTGGTGCCGACCTGAAAGATCGCCGGATGCGGCCTTTGCAGCGGCCGGGGTACGACCGAGAGATCCTCGCATGTGTAGTATTTGCCGCGATAGCTGAAACGCTCCTCGGTCCACGCCTTGATCATGATGTCGATGCACTCGTGGAAGCGGCCGAGGCTCTCCTCGTAGGGGATGTTCGCCTTCTCCTGCAGCCACGCATGGCCGCGCCCGATGCCGACCTCGAGCCGCCCTTTGAGCAGGATGTCGGCCTCGGCGATCTCGCCCGCCAGCACCATCGGGTTGTGCAGCGGCAGAACATGGCACAGGGTACGGAAGCGGAGGTTGCTGGTGCGCTCGGCGAGGATGGCGAACAAGACAAGCGGCGCCACGTTGAGCGCGAACTTGGAGTGGAAGGGATGCTCCAAGGTGGTGAAGACGTCGAAGCCGGTGCGGTCGGTGTGCTCGGCGACGCGGAGCATGTCGTTGATCAGGTCGGCGTGGTCGCGTCCCGGCGGGCACTGGAACTCGGTGTAGGTACCGAAGCGGATGGCCATGACGTCCTCCCACCGCGCGGCTCCCGCCGCTTTTCTCGACAATCGGGAATATTCTCGACATTCTGACGGGAATAGGCAACATGAGTGCCGACCAGCGCGACGGATTCCCAGGGCCGCCCATGTTCGAGATCGTGATCGCAGGCCACGGCTTGCGCTGCCCGGCGGAAGGGCGCGTACTGCTCGAGATGGAGCGCCAGGGAAAGAAGTTCCTGCCAGTGGGCTGCCGGGGCGGCGGTTGCGGAATATGCCGCGTCGAGGTGCTGCGCGGGCGATATCGGACCCTGAAGATGAGCCGTTTGCACGTCAGCGTCGAAGAGCAGCGGAGAGGCTTCGCGCTTGCCTGCCGGCTGGTTCCCGAAAGCGACCTCGAGCTGCGGCCGGCCCGCCGACAGGCTCACTGACCCGCGGGAGGAAACGATGGCTCTTACAGGAGTGCTGCGCGCAGGCTTCGTTCAGCTCCGCGTGCTCGACATGAAGGAGGCGTTGACTCACTACGTCGATCGCATCGGCCTCGAGCTCGTCGACCAGGGCCGCGACGGTCGCGTCTACCTCCGCGGCTACGACGAGTTCGACCGCCACAGCGTGATCCTGCGCGAAGCCGACGCGCCAGGCATGGACGCCATGGGCTTCAAGGTCGCCCGGAAGGACGACCTCAAGACGTACGCGGCGCGGATCAAGGACTACGGCCTCAAGGTCGGGAAGGTGGCCGCGGGCGAGCAGCCCGGCGTTGGCAAGCGGATCTGCTTCGTGATCCCCAGTGGCCACCGCATCGAGCTCTACGCCGAGATGGAGCGGGCGAAGAACGGGCCGCTGATCGAGAATCCCGACATGTGGCGCGAGGATCCGCGCGGCATGCGCGCGTTGCGCTTCGATCACTGCCTGCTCTATGGCCCGAACATCCCCGAGGTGAGCAAGTTCTTCACCAAGGTGCTGGACTTCGCACTGGCCGAGACCGTCGAGACGCCGGACGGCCAGATCGCGGCGTTCCTGACCTGCAACAACAAGGCCCACGACGTCGCCTTCGTGATGCACAAGGATCCCGCCAAGTTCCACCACGCGTCCTTCCTTCTCGACTCATGGCACGACGTCGGGCACGCGGCCGATCTGATCGCCCGCTACAACATATCGCGTGATATCGGCCCGACCCGGCACGGCATTACGCGGGGGCAGACGATCTACTTCTTCGACCCCTCGGGGAACCGCAACGAGGTGTTCGCGGGCGGCTATGTCTACTACCCCGACAGCCCGGTCCGCACTTGGACCGCCGACCAACTCGGCAAGGGCATTTTCTACTACGAGAAGGAACTCAACGAGCGCTTCCTCGGCGTGGTCACCTGAGCCTGTGAAGAGCGGCCGCTCGCTCGCGGTGGTGGAATGGAGACGGTGACGACGCAACGGACTGCGGCCGGTGATGGCGCGCTCGGGCACTTCGTCGGCGGCGCGTACTTGAGCGGCGGCAACCGCACCTTCGAGAATCGCAATCCGGTCGATGGCTCGCTGGTCGGCCATGTCACCGAGGCCGGCGGGGCCGAGGTCGACGCCGCGGTGGCAGCCGCCCGCGCCGCCCTCGGCGGGCCCTGGAGGCGTCTTGCCGCGGCCGACCGGGCGCGCGTCCTGCACCGCGTTGCCGATGGCATCGAAGCCCGCTTCGATGCCTTCCTCGCCGCCGAGGTCCGCGACACGGGCAAGCCCAACAGCCTCGCCGCGCTCATCGATATCCCGCGCGGCGCCGCAAACTTCCGTGTCTTCGCCGACCTCATCAAGAATGCAGGCGATGAGGTGTTCGCGATGGCCACGCCGGACGGTACCGGCGCGATCAACTATGGCGTTCGGGTGCCGAAGGGCGTGATCGCGGTCATCTGTCCGTGGAACCTGCCGCTCCTGTTGATGACGTGGAAGGTCGCTCCGGCACTGGCGTGCGGCAACGCCGTGGTCGTCAAGCCCTCGGAGGAGACGCCGACCACCGCGACGCTGCTCGGCGAGGTGATGAACGCGGCCGGCGTTCCGCCCGGGGTCTACAACGTGATTCACGGTTTCGGCCCGGATTCGGCGGGCGAGCTGTTGACCCGTCACGCCGGCATCGACGCCATCACCTTCACCGGGGAGACGCGCACCGGCGAGGCGATCATGAAGGCGGCGGCAGTGGGCGTGCGCGATGTCTCGATGGAGCTCGGCGGCAAGAACCCGGCGATCGTGTTTGCCGACGCCAATCTCGACCACGCGCTCGAGGGCACCACCCGCTCGACGTTCGCGAACTGCGGCCAGGTATGCCTCGGCACCGAGCGCGTCTACGTCGAGCGAGCGGTATTCGCCGAGTTCGTCGCCCGGCTAAAGACGGCCGCCGAGCGGCTCCGGCCCGGCCGGCCCGAAGCGGCCGAGACGACACTCGGACCCCTGATCTCGCAGCAACACCGCGACAAGGTGCTGGGCTACTACCAGCGCGCCCGTGCCGAAGGTGCCGAGGTGATCACCGGCGGCGGCATCCCCGACATGCCAGCGGCGCTCGCCGGGGGCAGCTGGATCCAGCCGACGATCTGGACGGGGCTGCCCGAGGACTCGGCCATCGTGCGCGACGAGATCTTCGGCCCGTGCTGTCACGTTCGCCCGTTCGACGACGAGGACGAGGCCATCGCATTGGCCAACGACACGCTCTACGGCCTGTGCTGCTCCGTGTGGACGCAGAATCTGGCGCGCGCCCACCGTGTCGCCGCACGCATGGACGTCGGGCTGTGTTGGGTGAATAGCTGGTTCCTGCGCGACCTGCGCACGCCGTTCGGTGGCGCCAAGCGGTCGGGCATCGGGCGCGAGGGCGGCATGCACTCGCTCGCCTTCTACACCGAGCTCCGCAACGTCTGCATCAAGCTCTGAAGCAGCGCGATACCATGGCGACGGCGGAGGTCCTGGTGTTCTTCAACATGCGGAGCCCCTACTGCTATCTCGCCTCCAAGCGCATGTTCGCGATCTTCGAGCAGTTCGACGCGCGGTTGGTGTGGCGCCCGCTCGGCGGTTGGGATGGCCGCTCGCCGCCCGAGCGCGCCAAGGTGAAGGTGCCGCTCTCGCGCCAGGACGTCGGCCGTTGGTGCCGCAAGTTCGGCATTCCCTTTACCCCCCCGCCGATCACCACCGATGGCACGCGCGCCGGCGCCGGCTCGCTGCTGGCCGAGGAGATGGGCCTCCTGCGCCCCTACCTCGTCGAGGTGCTGCGCGCCGAGTGGGCCGAGGGCACCGACATCGGCGACATGGAGGTGCTTCTGGCGATCGCCGAGCGCGTCGGCCTCGATCGCGAGCGGCTGCGTGCCGCGGTCGATGATCCACGCAATCGCGAACGGCTGGCCCTCAACCGTGCCGAAGCGGAGCGGCTCGGCGTCATCGGCGTGCCGACGTTCGTCATCGGCAGCGAGATCTTCTGGGGCAACGATCGCATCGAGTTCGTGTGCGATCACCTGCGCGAGCTGCGCCTCTCCCGTCTCTGATCCGGTCACCGCGCACGCTTTCCTCTGGCGATCATGACGGCTCTGGCGCTGCTGCTGGCCTATTCGGTGATGGGTGTCGCCGCAGTCACCTTGTTCAAGCGCGGCTGGCTCGTCTATCGCCGGGCCGGCGCGCGCGCCGCGCTGCCATTTGCGCTCGCCGCCGCGGGGCTCTATGCGACGACGCTCGCGCTCGTGCTGGTACTGCTGGCTCAGCTGCCCTCAGGCATCGTCGTGGCGACGACGACCGGCCTGGTCATTGTGCTCACCGCGGGCGCCGCGATCGTGTTCCTCGGCGAGCGGCTGACCGCGCGGACCGCGCTCGGCTCGACGCTGGTCATCGCGGGAGTGCTGATGCTCGTCCTGGCATGAGGGCCCGCCTCGCGGATGCCGCCCTGGTCACGCTCGCCGCCGCGGGCACGGCGCTCGGCCTGACGCTTGTGAGGAGCGGCATAGTCGAGGGTCCGGCGGACGCGCCGGCGCTCTCCCGACTCGGGCTCGGCTTCGCACTCTATCTCGCGGCGTTCGCCGCCTCGCTGGTGCTGCTTGCGCGCCGCGCCGTCGCCGTTGTGCAGCCGCTCGTGACCGGAGCCAGCCTCGTTGCCGCCTTCGCGCTCGATGCCGTCATCGAGCCATCCTCGGTACGGGCAGTGAGCCTGATCGGCGCCGCGCTCGTGCTCGGCGGCGTCGCTCTGCTCGCCCGAGACCTCTAGGCCCTTGGCTCAGCGCGCGGTGGGACTGACGGCGCCCCGCCGCAGCTCGCCGTCTCGCAGATACGTCAGCTCGACGGGCTGCCCGATCGGTAGCCGGGCGAGCCGGCCGTGAATCGCGTCCACGGTCGGCACCGGGTGTCCGGCGCAACTCGCCACCACGTCGCCTGCATGCAGTCCGGCCTGTGCCGCCGGGCTGCCGGCGACCACGCGCACGACCTGGATGCCGGTGGGGGCGGCGAGGGCGTGGCGGCGGACGAGGGCGCGAGCGATGGTCACCGTCTGACCGGCGATACCGATCTGGCCGCGCGTGACCCCGCCTTGGCGCATGAGTTCGGGCACGACCCAGCGTGCGGTGTTGCTCGGGATGGCAAAGCAGATGCCTTGCGCCCCGAGGATGATCGGGGTGTTGATGCCCACCAACCGGCCCCGAAAATCGACGAGCGCGCCGCCGCTGTTGCCCGGGTTCAGCGCCGCGTCGGTCTGGACGACGTCCTCGATCAAACGGCCCGATCGCGCGCGCAGCGTGCGGCGCAAGGCGCTTACCACGCCGGCCGTCACCGTCGCCTGGAGGCCGAGCGGATCGCCAAGGGCGACGACGAGAACCACGAGGTCGACAACGTTAACCGCGACGACCTGGTCGTGATCAAGTTTGGCGAGGACGACTACACCCCGATCAGCATCGTCATCGCCCCCTTCGACAGCGATCAGGACGTCCGCACCTTCATCGGCGGTACCGGTGATATTGATTTCTCGACGCTCTCCTTTGCCAACCTCACCGCCCCCGGCTCCGGCTTCCTCGAAGAGACGTTCATTCAGGGCGATCTCGGCGGTGGCGGCAGCCCTCTGACGACGCTCACTTTTACCAAGGGCGCCACAGGCCGTCACCTCTTGGTCGCGGCGGCGGGCGTGGGTCAGGTTTCCGATCCCGTCCCCTACGAGTGCGGCGAGTACGTAGGGAAGAAGGGGAAGAAGGGGAAGAAGGGGAAGAAGGGGAAGAAGGGGA
>VGEJ01000058.1 GCA_016869335.1 Alphaproteobacteria bacterium
GCCAGCGCCGCGGGTATCGCAAAGCCGATGCCGACGCTGCCGCCGGAGGGCGAGAGGATCGCCGAGTTCACGCCAATGACCTCGCCGTCCATGTTGAACAGCGGACCGCCCGAGTTGCCGCGATTGATGGGCGCATCGGTCTGGATGAAGTCGTCGTAGGGACCGGCGTGAATGTCGCGGTTGCGCGCCGAGATGATGCCGGCGGTCACGGTTCCGCCGAGGCCGAACGGATTGCCCACGGCAAGAACCCAGTCGCCGACGCGGGCGGCGTCCGAGTCGCCCCAGCCCACGGCCGGCAATGGCTGGGTGGGCTCCACCTTGAGGACCGCGAGGTCGGTCCGCTCGTCACGACCGAGCACTTTGGCCTCGAGCGTGGTGTCATCGCTCAGGATGACCGCGATCTCGTCGGCCTCGGCGATCACGTGGTGGTTGGTGACGATCAGCCCCGAAGGGTCGATGACGAAGCCCGACCCGAGCGAGGTCACGCGCCGTTGGGGCACGGCGCCGCCTTCGCGCTGACGATCGAAGAACTCCTTGAAGAGCTCCTCGAACGGCGACCCGGGCGGGAACTGGGGCATCTCCGGCGCGGTGCGCACGCTCTGGGTCGTCGAGATGTTGACCACGGCCGGCGAGAGGCGCTCGGCCAGGTCGGCGAAGCTGTCGGGCGCGCCGCGCGCCGAAACCGCATCCGCGCCCGCGAGCACCCCACTGAACGCCAACGCACCGACGAGGGCCGCCAGCCAGCCCGACCGGCGCGGCACTGGGAACTCGACGATGCGGGCGGCGCGGCGATTGCTCAAGCTTCCCTCCACGATTCGCGAGCCCACACGGCCCCGGTCCTCCCCACCTAAGGCTATCCGCTTCGCCACGCTTTCTCCACCGCGGCAACGTGCCGCCGCATGCGCGAGAGGATCAGCCGCGCAGCAGCCACACCAGGCCGATGCCGCACACGGCGAGCCCCAGTCCGGCGCGGCGGAGCGTGCCTGACGGCTGACGCGTGGCGAGGTCCATCATGCGCCTCATACCGTCCGGGAACAGGGCATAGAGCATGCCTTCGATCACCAGCACCAGGGCCAGCGCGGTCGCCAGGTCCGCCATCGAGGGCTCACGGCAGCGCCGCCGCGCCACCCACCGCGCCGGTGCCACGGAAGAAGCGGAAGAACTCGCCTTCAGGCGACAGCACGATCGTCGTGTCCTTGCCGCCGAGCGCCTCCGTGTAGGCCTGCATCGAGCGATAGAACGCAAAGAACTCGGGGTCGCGGTTGTAGGCCTCGGCGAAGATGTGGTTGCGGGTGGCGTCGCCCTCGCCGCGCAGGATCTGTGCCCGCTTGCGCGCTTCGGCGAGCAGCACGGTCTTCTCGCGGTCGGCGCGCGATTTGATGCGCTGCGAGATCTCCGCGCCCTGCGCCCGGAACTCGCGGGCCTCGCGGTCGCGCTCGGTGTTCATGCGCCCATAGATCGCTTGGTTGTTGGCCTCGGGCAGATCGGCCCGCTTGATGCGCACGTCAACCGCCGCCATGCCGAACTGCTTGGCCTCGCCGTTGACCAGGTCGCGGATGCGGAGCATGAGCGTGCCGCGCTCGCCGCTCAGGAGGTTGGCGAGCGGCACCGAGCCAAGCACGCGACGGAGGTTCGAGATGAGCACGCCGGTCAGTCGTGCCCGCGCCACCTCGTCACTGCCCACCGCCTTGTAGAACCCGAGCGGATCGACGATGCGGTAGCGCATGAAGGCATCGACCACGAGCCGCTTCTGATCCGAAGCGATGATCTCTTCGGCCGGGGCGTCGAGGCCGAGGATGCGGTTGTCGAACGACACCACGTTCTGCACGAACGGCAGCTTGAGGTTGAGGCCCGGCTCCGTGACGACGCGCTTGGGGTCACCGAACTGGAGCACGAGCGCCTGCTCCGTCTGATGCACGGTGAAGGTGGAGCTGAACCCGACCACGCCGAGCGCAACGACGATGACGGCGAGAACCGTCCAAGTGGTGCGGTTCACCGTGCTTCCTCCATGGTCCGGCGCACCTCCGGCAACGGCAGGTACGGCACCACGCCGGGGCCCTCGCTGTCGATAATAACTTTGTTCATGCCCGTCAGGACGCTTTGCATGGTCTCGAGGTAGATGCGTCTGAGGGTCACGTCCTTGGCTCGCGCATACTCATCGTAGACCGATACGAACCGCGCCGCGTCGCCTTCCGCCTCGGCCACGATCTGCTGCTTGTAGGCCTCGGCCTCCTGCAGGATCTGCTCGGCCTCGCCGCGGGCGCGCGGAATAATGTCGTTGGCGTAGGCCTCGGCCTCGTTGCGCTGCCGCTCGAGGTCGGCCCGGGCACGCTGGACGTCACGGAACGCATCGATGACCGCGGCGGGCGGGTCCACCTTCTGCAGCTTGATCTCGCGCACCAGCACGCCTGCCTCATAAGAGTCGAGGATCGACTGCAGGAGGTCGCGAGTCTTGACCTCGACTTCCTGCCGGCCCTCGGCCAGCGCCATCTGGATCTGGGTCTCGCCGATCACCTCGCGCATGGCGCTCTCGGCTGCCGCCTTCACGGTCGCCTCGGGGTACTGGACCTTGAACAGGAAATCGCCCGCGTCCTTGATCTGCCACAGCACCTGAAAGTCGATGTCGATGATGTTCTCATCGCCGGTCAACATCAGGCTCTCTTCGGGCATGTCGCGGATGACGGTGTTGCGCCCGAGGTCACCGGCCCCGACGTAGCCGACGTCGACCCGGTTGATGCGCGTCACCTTCGGCGTGATCACGGTCTCGATCGGCGTCGGCAGGTGATAGTTCAAGCCGGGCTGGGTGGTCTCCACCCACTTGCCAAAGCGCAGCACCACGCCCTGCTCGTCCGGCCCGACGCGGTAGAACCCGCTGCCGAGCCAGAACGCGACCAGCAGCAATACCAGGATGATGATGCCGCGCGAGCCGCGTGCGCCGCCGGGCAGAATGCCGCGAAAGCGGTCCTGACCGCGGCGCAGGAGCTCTTCCAGATCGGGCGGCTGCGATGACCCGCCGCCGCCCATCGGCCCCTGGCCCCAGGGACCCCGTCCACCACCTTGATTATTCCAGGGCATTGGCACTCCTTCCGCGAGCGGCACGTCTTTGAAACTGGCCGCGCGCAGGTTATATGTCAGCCAAGCTGACCGCGCAAACAACCCCGGCGCATGGGTTCGGCTTGATGTCGGTTAGAAAAGTGGAGCTTTCAAGGTGCCCGAGGTCAGCAAGGAGGAGGTGCTCGCCGCACTCACGGGGGTGAACGATCCTGAGCGCGGCGCCGACGTGGTGAGCCTGGGGATGATCTCCGGCCTTGCCATGCGCGATGGCCACGTCACCTTCGCGATCGAGATCAAGCCCGAGGAGGGCGCGCGGAAGGAGCCGCTCCGGCGCGCCTGCGAGCAGGCGGTGGACCGGCTGCCGGGCGTCCTGTCGGTCACTGCCGTACTGACCGCCCACCGCGAGGGACCAGCCCCCGGGGCGGCGCCACGCGCCGCGACGGGCAGCACGCCGCGGGCGGCACCGAGCCGCCCCGAGATTGCCGGCGTGCGCACCATCGTCGCGGTCGCCTCGGGCAAGGGCGGCGTCGGCAAATCGACGGTCGCGGTCAACTTGGCGCTCGGCCTGAAGCGGCTCGGCCTCCGCGTCGGGCTCATGGATTCCGACATCTACGGCCCCAGCGTCCCGCGCATGATGGGCATCGAGGGCAGGCCCCAATCGCCCGACGGCAAGCGCGTCGAGCCGATGGTCGGCTATGGCATTCCGACAATGTCGATCGGCTACCTGGTGCCGCGCGACACCCCCATGATCTGGCGCGGCCCGATGGTGCAGAGCGCAATCGAGCAGCTGCTGCGCGAGGTCAACTGGGGGGAGCTCGACGTGCTGGTGATCGACCTGCCGCCGGGCACGGGCGACGCCCAGCTCACGCTGTCGCAGCGGGTGCCGCTGACCGGAGCAGTGATCGTATCGACGCCTCAGGACGTGGCGCTCCTCGATGTGCGCAAGGGCATCGCGATGTTCGAGCGGGTCAACGTCCCGGTGCTCGGCATCGTCGAGAACATGAGCTACTTCGTCTGCCCGCACTGCAGCGGGCGCACGGACATCTTCGGCCACGGCGGCGCGCGCGCCACCGCGGCCGAACTCGGCGCGCCGTTCCTCGGCGAGATTCCGCTGCGGCTGGTGATCCGCGAGACCTCCGATGCCGGCACGCCCATCGTCGTCACCGCGCCCGACAGCGAGGAGGCGGCGGCCTTCATGGCGATCGCCGCCGACGTCGCCGGCCGCCTCGACCGGCTGGCGGAGGAAGGGGCCGCGCAGGCGCCGCGCATCGTCATCCAGTAGCGGTCAGTCCTCGGCCGGACGGCCGAGGAGCGCCAGCAGCTCGCGCCACTCGCGCGGCGACAGCCCGCTCTCGGCCTGGGTGAGCGCCTCCCCCGCCAGCAGCCGGCGCACGACCTTGAGGCCGGTGGCCGACAAGAGCGCCGCGCCCAGGCGATACTCGAGGAAGGCCTCGTACGCCAGCGGCACCCAGCGCTTGACCGTTTCCAGCATCGCCTCGGCGTAGGCGCGGATCTCGTACTGGGCGTTCGGATCGGCACGCAGCGAAAGGAAATGGAAGAGATTGTGCAGATCGATCTTCCAGTACCACTGGGTGTAGATGTTGAGCGTCAGGTTCATACGGGCGAGCTCGCGGGCCAGTCCCTGCCGCGCCGGATCGGCGGGGTCGCCTTCGGCGCCCTCGTTCAGCATCTCGGTGTAGTGCCTGTAGGTTCGGGCGGCATCCTCGCGGAGGAGCGCATAGACCCGCTGGGCTTCATCGCCCGTGAGCACCGCCGCGCGCCCCTGGCGGTTGCCGCGCGATTGGGCCGCCAGGTGCTCGGGCGCCGGGATGTAGAACTCGTTGTCGAGGACGGAATAGCGCGCCGAGTACTCGTTGACGTTGGCGGTGCGGTGGCGGATCCACTGGCGGGCAACGAAGATCGGCAGCTTCACGTGATACTTGATCTCGCACATCTCGAACGGCGTCGAGTGGCGATGGCGCATCAGGTAGCGGATCAATCCACGGTCTTCGCTCACCCGCTTGGTGCCACGACCGTAGGAAACGCGCGCCGCCTGCACGATCGAATCGTCGGTGCCCATGTAGTCCATCGGCCGGACGAAGCCGTGGTCGAGCACGGGGATGGGCTCGTAGAGGATCGCCTCGAGCGCCGGCGCGACGGCGCGCCGGGTCGGCGTCTGCGCCCGCTGGGCGTCGATTTCGGCCGCTTGTTCCGGGGTGAGGGGCATGTGTTGGCGCGTCAAGCAGGAGACCCTATATTATAGCGGTCGGGCGACCGACTATGGCGATAAACGCGGCATGGCATAGGCGCTGCGGACCCGGGGGCAGTACCCGGCGCCTCCACCACAAGCCCACCCGGCGTGGGCTTCTGCTGGGGGCGAAACAGGATCGACGCGCGCAGTAAGGATGCACGCTTTCGCCCGGTATGGTACCGCCGTTACCGGGCCACGCACACAAGTGCGAACGACAACGACGCGGGCTTGGCCCGCATCGCTGCCTAGCGATAGGTAAGCGCGGTTCGGAGGGGCACCGGGCAACAGAAGCCCCTCCACCCCTCGCGCGCCATCCGCCTAACAAAACGCTGGCTCCGGCGCCGCGGGCGGCCCTAGTATTTCTCGCCGAGCCGCCGCGTGGGGAGCGCATGGCGAAGGAAGGGCTGAACCTGACCGGCCGGGTCGATGCCGCATTGCGCGGCGTCGTCCGCGATGCGCTTGCTTACGTCGTCGACCACGGCCTGAGCGGACAGCACCACTTCTATATCTCCTTCCGCACCGATTCCGCCGGGGTCGTCCTGCCGAGCCATCTGCGCCAGCGCTACCCGGAGGAGATGACCATCGTCCTGCAGCACCAGTTCTGGAACCTCGAGGTCAAGGAGCAGGGTTTCGAGGTGACGCTGAGTTTCAACAACGTGCAGGAGTACCTGTTCGTCCCGTTCGCCGCCATTACCGCGTTCGCCGACCCAAGCGTGCAGTTCGGCCTCCAATTCTCGCCGCAGCAGGCGCCCTCGTTTGCCCGCCGACCGGCCGCCGCCGCAGTCCAAGCGGCAGAAGCCGCGGCACCGGCGGGCGCGCCGGGTAGCGACGGCGGCCAGGTGGTGGCACTCGACAAGTTCCGCAGGAAGTAGGTCCCGCTCAGCGCAGGAAGGGCAGATGGAAGCGAAACGCAACACCCGCACCGAGACCGATACCTTCGGTCCGATCGAGGTTCCCTCCGACAAGTACTGGGGCGCGCAAACGCAGCGCAGCATCCAGAACTTCGCCATCGGCGGCGACCGCATGCCCGACCCCGTAGTGCGCGGGCTGGCCATCGTCAAGAAGGCGTGCGCGGCCGTGAACGCAGCGCTCGGCGACCTCAAGCCGGATCTCGCCGGGCTCATCGACCAGGCGGCGGGCGAGGTCATCGAGGGCAAGCTCGATGGCAACTTCCCGCTCGTGGTGTGGCAGACCGGGTCGGGCACGCAGTCGAACATGAACGTCAACGAGGTGATCTCGAATCGCGCGATCGAGCTCGCCCAGGGCACGCTCGGCTCGAAGGCGCCGATCCACCCCAACAACCACGTCAACATGGGGCAGTCCTCGAACGACAGCTTCCCCACCGCGATGCACATCGCCGCCGTCGAGGAGATCCACCACCGGCTGTTGCCCGCACTCGCGCGCCTGCACGTCGCGCTGGCCGAGAAGGCGCAGAACTGGGCGGGCATCATCAAGATCGGCCGCACCCACCTGCAGGATGCGACGCCGCTCACCCTCGGCCAGGAGTTTTCGGGATACGCGGCGCAGATCGAGTACGGGATCGATCGAATCAAGGCGACCCTGCCGCGCCTCTGCCGGCTCGCTCAGGGCGGCACCGCGGTCGGCACCGGCCTCAACACGCGGCCGCAGTTTGCCGAGAAGGTGGCCGCCGAGATCGCCAAGATCACCGCGCTGCCGTTCGTCACCGCGCCCAACAAGTTCGAGGCGCTGGCCTCGCACGATGCCATCGTCGAGGCCTCGGGCGCGCTCAACGTGCTCGCCGTCAGCCTGATGAAGATCGCCAATGACATCCGGCTCCTCGGCTCCGGCCCCCGCTCGGGCCTCGGTGAGCTGAGCCTGCCCGAGAACGAGCCCGGCTCCTCGATCATGCCGGGCAAGGTCAACCCGACCCAGTGCGAGGCGCTCACCATGGTGTGCGCCCAGGTGATGGGCAATCACACGGCGGTCACCATCGCCGGCTCGAACGGCCACATGGAACTCAACGTGTTCAAGCCGGTGATGATCCACAACCTGCTGCACTCCGTCCGGCTGCTGGCCGATGGCATGGCGAGCTTCACCACCAACTGCGTGGTCGGCATCACGGCCAACGAGGACAACATCAGAGACCTGATGAACCGCTCGTTGATGCTGGTTACCTCGCTCGCGCCGCACATCGGCTATGACAAGGCGGCCCAGGTGGCGAAGAAGGCCCACGCCGAGGGCACGACGCTGAAGGCGGCGGCGCTGAAGCTCGGCTACGTTACCGATAGCCAATTCGAGCAATGGGTGCGACCCGAGCGCATGATCGGCCCGGAGGGCCTTGGGTCCTAGGCGAGGCCGGCGGCGACATCCTCCCCGACGTCCTCGTCGCGGGCTTGGCCGTCGTCTTCTGCGGCAGCGCCGCCAGCCGGCGTGCGGCCGCGGTCGGCGCGTATTGCGCTGGGGCGGGCAACCTGTTCTGGCCGACGCTCCACCGCCTCGGCCTGACCGAGCGGCGCCTTGCGCCCGCCGAGTTCGCCCGCGTGCTCGACTACCGGATCGGGCTGACCGATCTCGTCAAGCGCGCGTTCGGCAGCGACCGCGAGTTCCCGGCGGGGGCCGACGACGTGCCCGGGCTTCGCGCCAAGATCGCGCGCTGGCGCCCGGGCTACCTCGCGTTCAACGACAAGCGCGCCGCCGAGCGGGTGCTGGGACGCCCGGTAGCCTATGGGCCGCAGCCCGAGGCGCTCGGCCCCAGCGCATGCTACGTGCTGCCCTCGACCGCAGGGCTTGCCCGTGGCTTCTGGGACATCGGTCCGTGGCAGGAGCTGGCCACGATCGTTCGAACGCTGCCCTGAGCGCGAGGCGGGGCGATGCTGCGTAAGCGCTCGATCCGGCTCAACGGCCACCGCACCAGCCTCTCGCTCGAGCCCGAGTTCTGGTCCGCCCTGCACGCCCTGGCCGCGACCGAGGGCCGGACGGTGAGCGCGCTGGTCGCCGAGATCGACCGCACCCGCGCCGGCAACCTGTCGAGCGCAATCCGCGTCCACCTGCTCAAGGCCCTGTCGGCATATCGCGGGCCCACCTGAGCGCCCCCGACGTGACATCCCGCGCGAGATGTTCGCGTTTGCGGCCGAGGCCCTTTGAACGCGAAAGAAGAATGGCCACGCGGGCGACCACGGCGTCGGTTCATACGGTGAAACTGGCGGAGAGAGAGGGATTCGAACCCTCGAGGCGAGTTTACCCCGCCTAACGGTTTAGCAAACCGCCGCCTTCGACCACTCGGCCATCTCTCCTCGCGCCACTCATGGCTTTCTAGTGGCGCCCTCCCAGGGTGTCAACCGCACGCGCCATCGCCGCTCACCAGCGCCAGGCTGAACGCGATGGCGGTCCTCCCGACGCGCCGAGCTCGGCGGGGTCTATCTCTGGCATTCAGCGGACGGATGCTGAGCGAGCGCCCTCGGTGCGGCGGCGCGCGCCGTCAGGCCGCGGCTCCGGACGATCGGCGGAAATCGGGATCCCACCGCGCGAAATACCAGGAGCCGTCGATCGCGGGGTCGAGCGGGTCGCGGTCACCGCGCTTCACCCATTCATCGTATTTCTCGCGCTCCTCGCGCGCCCATCGGGCCATGTCGGGCCGGAAGCCGGGCTCGCTCGCCGAGCGCATCCGCGGGCCGCGGATCAGCACGCCCTCGAGCCCGGTCGGATCGGTCGGCCGCTGCCAGCGTAGGTCGATCGCCCACCGCACCCGGCTCGACCGGTTCCGGAGACCGCAATGCGGAACGTTCTCGTTCAGGAAGAGAACGGACCCCTTGCGCATCTCGCAGGTGACGACCTCGCCGGGCGGGAGGTCTTCCTCCCGGATGTAGAGGTACCAGGACCGCGGGTCGGCGACTTTCTTCTCGACATGATGTGGCGCGTTGCCGATGGGGCTGTGTCCCCCGCGCACGACCTGCAGGCAACCAAGTTCCGCGGTGACATCGAGCAGAGGAATCCAGCACGCCGGCTGCGGCGTATACTGGCCTTCCGCCGCGAGGTAGGCCGAATCCTGGTGCCACGGGACGGTCATCAGCGCGTTCTCCGGCACCTTCGGCCGCACGTTCCAGATCGCGCCGCCCTCGATGTCCGGCCCGATGAACTGGGCGACGATGTCGAGCAGCACGGCCGAGGACCATAGTTTTGCGAGCGCGGGTCCCATCGGCGTGCTGACCTGAAAGAGGCCGGGTGCTTCATCGAAGTCCGCCGCGATGGCCGCCATGCGCGTGTAGGGATCTCTACCCGCGTAGGTGCTGCTGATCTTGCCGGCATTGAAGAGAGTTTGCGCGAAATTGTCGACTTGGCCCGCGATCTCGTCGATGACCGGCTCGAGGTCGCGCTCGCGCAGAAGGTCTTCCACGATGAGGAAGCCATCGCGCTTGTACTGGCTCACCCGTGCTGCGCTGAGTGCCACTTCACTGCTCCGCTGGTTGCCTTCCCCATCCGAGCTGCATCGCTATGTGCTGCCCATCATAAGCCGAATTACCTCGTCCTCGCTCGTTTCCCTCGCGTCTCGGATCCCGCTGACCTGCCCTCGGTGGAGCACCATTACCCGATCCACGGTGGCCAGGACCTCCTTCAGGTTGTGACTGACAAAGACGACGGCAACGCCGCGGTCCCTCAAGGTCTTGATCAGATCGAGCACCCTTTGGATCTCGACGACGGCGAGCGCCGCGGTCGGCTCATCCATGAAAATGAGACGGGTGTCCCAATAGAGCGCGCGGGAAATGGCGACACCCTTCTTTTGCCCGCCCGACAGGTAGCCGACTTGGGTGGTCGGCGAGAGGGAGTCGAGACCCAGCCGCTCCAGAAGGTGCGCGGCCTCGGCGATCATGCGCTTGCGCTCGATCATGCCGAGACCGTTGCGCAACAGCCGGCCCAGAAACACGTTCTCCCAGACCTCCAGCTCATCGACGAGCGCCATGTCCTGGTAGATCACCTCGATGCCCGCAGCGCGCGACTCGCGCGGCGTCTGAAAGTCCACACGCCGATCGGCAAACGAAATCTCGCCTGCATTCGCCCGGTAGACTCCCGAAACGATCTTGATCAGCGTCGATTTGCCCGCGCCATTGTCTCCCACCAGCCCGAGCACCTCGTGGGCATGCGCCTCGAAGCTCACGTTGGCCAGCGCCACGACGTGATCGAAGTGCTTGGACAGGCCCCGTACGCGCAGGAGCGCCGGCGTCGTTTCGGCCACCGGCGTCACGGTGAGCCCGCTCGCCAGCGCTCTTCGTAGATCTCGGTCACGCGCCACAGCACGACCGCCACCAGAATGACGACTCCGCGTACCGCATCCACCCAGAAGCTGGATATCGGCATCACGCTCAAGCCCGTCGTGATCACCCCCAACAACAACACGCCACCGAGCGGGCCAATCATGCCGCCTTTGCCACCCGCCAGGCTCACGCCGCCGATCACGGCGGCCGCGAAGACCTCGAACACCATGCCTTGGCCCAGATTGATCGTCGCCGCCTGCAAGCGGCCGGCCAGAACCCATGCCGCCAGAGCGCCCAGCACACCCGAAAGGATGAAGGCGGTGAGGGTTCGCCGATCGACCCTGATGCCGGCCGCGAAGGCAGCTTCCCGGTTGCCGCCGATGGCGTATAGATCGCGACCGAAGCTGGTATAGCTGAGGACGAACTGGCTGAGAATGAACAATCCGAGAAACAGGATCACCGACAATGGCACGATACCGCCGATACTATAGCGGCCGAGTGCTGTAAAGGAGTCCGGCAGGTCGTACATTGTGTTGGCGTCGGTGAAGACATAGGTAAAGCCACGCAATGCGAGTAGGGTCGCCAAGGTCACGATGAAGGCGTTCACCCGGAGTTTCAGAATGAAGAAGCTGTTGAAGCAGCCGACTGCCACCCCCATGGCAAGCATGGCAATGACGACCAGAACCGGCGGCAGGAACCAGCCCGACCCGAAACTCACGTTGGTCGAGACCAGCCACGCGCCGACGAGCGCAGTGAAACCCAGCGTCGATTC
>VGEJ01000059.1 GCA_016869335.1 Alphaproteobacteria bacterium
CGAGGCGGACGAGGCCGCGCGCGAGATCGCCGCCGCCGCGCGAGCCGTGGAGGCCGATCCGGTCCGCCTCGCCGCCATCGAGGACCGCCTGTACGCGTTGCGCGATCTCGCGCGCAAGCATCGCACCAGCGTCGCTGCCCTGGCGAGCGTGCGTGATACGCTCGGGCAACGGCGCGATGCGCTGGATCGCGGCGAAGCGGGACTCAGGGTGCTGCGCGAGGCCGCCGCCGCGGCCGAGGCCACCTACAGGGTCCTGGCGGAGCGGCTGAGCGCCGAGCGACGCGCCGCGGCGACACGACTCGATCGTGCCGTCGAGGCGGAGCTCGCGCCGCTGCGGCTTGACCGGGCGCGCTTTGTCACAGTTGTGGAACCGCTTCCCGAAGCCGAATGGGAAGCCAGCGGCGCCGAGCGCGTGAGCTTCACCATTGCGACGATTCCGGGAACGCCACCAGGTCCGCTCGGTCGCATCGCCTCCGGGGGCGAGCTGTCGCGGCTGATGCTGGGCCTCAAGGTCGTCTTGGCGCGCGGTGGCACGGCGGTGACGCTGGTCTTCGATGAGGTCGACCGCGACGTCGGCGGCGCGACCGCAACGGCGGTGGGTGCGCGCTTGAAGGCGCTGGCCGCGGGCTGCCAGGTGCTCGTGGTCACGCATTCGCCGCAGGTGGCGGCGTGCGCGGACCATCACTGGCAGGTGGTGAAGACGGCGAACGGCGGCGGCGCGCGAACGGCGGTGGTGGCACTCTCAGCGGCCGCCCGCCGTGAGGAGATCGCCCGTATGCTGTCGGGCGCGACGATCACCAGCGCGGCGCGCGCCGCCGCCACGAGCCTTCTGCGGGATCGCGGCGGGTGACCGCCGGCGGCGTCGACACGCCCGTCGAGCGTTTGACGCCGGTCCAGGCGGCGCGCGAGCTGTCATGCCTCGCGGTCACCATCGCCGAACACGACCGCCACTACTATCAGGAAGATGCGCCGCGCGTCAGCGACGCGGAATACGACGCGCTGCGCCGGCGCAACGCGGCGATCGAGCGGCGCTTCCCGGAGCTGGTCCGGCCGGACAGTCCCTCGCACCGCATCGGTGCGCCGCCGGCCCCGGGCTTCGCCAAGGTGCGCCACGCGCGCCCTATGCTCTCGCTCGACAACGCGTTCACCGTGGACGATGTGCGCGAGTTCGCGGCCCGCGTCGCGCGTTTCCTCGGCCTCGCCGAGGACGCCGAAATCGCGCTGGTCGCGGAGCCCAAGATCGATGGCCTCTCGGCGTCCGTGCGCTATGAGTATGGCTATCTGGTCGTCGGCGCGACGCGCGGCGATGGCGAGGAAGGCGAGAACGTGACCGCCAATCTGCGCACCGTGATCGACATCCCGCACGAGCTGCGGCTCGGCGATCCGCCGGCGGTGTTCGAGGTGCGGGGCGAGGTGTATCTGAGCCACGCCGATTTCGCGGCGCTCAACGCGGCGCAAGAGGCCGAGGGCAAGCCTGCCTACGCCAACCCGCGCAACGCCGCCTCGGGCAGCCTGCGTCAGCTCGATGCCCGGATTACGGCCAGCCGGCGGCTGCACTTCTTCGCGCATGGCTGGGGTGAGGTGTCCGATCTGCCGGGCGCGAGCTACTGGAAGGTGCTGTCTGCGCTGCGGGACTGGGGGTTCGCGACCAACCCGCTCGGCAGCCGCTGCGTCACGCTAGACGAAGCACTCGCGGTCTATCGCCGGGTCGAAGCCGAACGCGCCGGGCTGGCCTACGACGTCGATGGCGTCGTCTACAAGATCGACCGGCTCGACTGGCAGGAGCGCCTAGGCATTGTCAGCCGCGCCCCGCGCTGGGCACTGGCGCACAAGTTCCCGGCCGAGAAGGCCCTGACCGTGGTGGAGCGCATCGCGCTCCAGGTCGGCCGCACCGGCACGTTGACGCCAGTTGCCGTGCTGACGCCGATCACCGTGGGTGGCGTCGTTGTCGCGCGGGCGACGCTCCACAACGAAGACGAGATCGTGCGCAAGGACGTGCGTGAAGGCGACACCGTGATCGTGCAGCGCGCCGGCGACGTCATCCCCCAGATCGTGGCGGTCGTCAGAGACAAGCGGCCGGCGAACAGCCGCCCGTTCGTGTTCCCGACCCATTGTCCGGAGTGCGGCAGCATCGCGGTGCGCGAACACGACCCCAAGACTGGGGAGCCGGAGGCGGCGCGGCGCTGCACGGCCGGACTGGTGTGTCCGGCCCAGGCGGTTGAGCGGCTCCGGCACTTCGCCTCGCGCGATGCCTTCGATATCGAGGGCCTCGGCGAGAAGCAGATCGCGGCATTCTGGCGTGATGGCCTGATCGAAGGGCCGGTGGATCTGTTCATGCTCGAGGCCCGTGACGGGGCCGGTCGGCCTGCGCTCGCCGAGCGTGAGGGGTGGGGGCCGACCTCCGCCGGCAAGCTCTTTCGCGCCATCCGTGCCCGCCGCCGGATCGGGCTCGATCGTGTGATCTACGCGCTCGGCATCCGCCACATCGGGCAGACCACGGCGCGGCTTCTCGCCCGGAGCTACGGCACCGCGGAGGCGTTCTTCGCCGCGATGGCGGCGGCCCAGGACCATGCCAGCGCCGACTACGCGGAACTCCTGGCGATCGGCGGCATCGGCGAAACCGTGGCCGAGGCGCTGCTCGCCTTCTTTGCCGAGCCGCGCAATGCCGCAGTTGTCGCGGCGCTCCGCGAGCAGGTCGACATTCTGCCTGTTGCGCCGCCCCGCGCGGGCTCGCCGCTCGCCGGCAGGACCGTGGTGTTCACCGGCACATTGGCGGCGATGACGCGGAGCGAAGCCAAGTCGCGCGCCGAGGCGCTCGGGGCAAAGGTCGCGGGCTCGGTGTCGGCCAAGACCGACTATCTGATCGCCGGCCCCGGTGCGGGAACGAAGGCCGAGAGAGCGCGGGCGCTGGGGGTCAAGGTCTTGACCGAGGAGGAATGGCTGGCCCTCCTCGGGCCGGCAGTCGCGGTCAGCTCAGCAGCTCCTTGACGACACCGGCCGCCTTGCCGAAGTCGGCGCGGCCGGGGTAGCGCGCCTTGAAGGCGGTCATGGTCCGACCCATGTCCTTGAGCCCCTTGGCGCCGAGCTCCGCGACGATCTGCTTTGCGGCAGCGAGCAGCTCGTCGTCGCTCAAGGGGCGTGGCAGGAAGCCCTCGATGATGGCGCACTCCTCCTCCTCCTGCGCCGCCAAATCCTCACGCGCGCCCCGGCGATAGAACTCGATGCTCTCCTTGCGCTGGCGGATCATTGTCGCGAGCATGTTGAGGATCTCGTCGTCGGCAAGCCCCTCGGGACGGCCCTCGCCGCGCGCCGCGATATCGCGATCCTTGAGCGCCGCCAGGATCAACCGCAACGTCGAGACGCGGCGGCCTTGGCGCGCCTTCATCGCCTCCTTGAGCGCCGTATTCAGACTGGCTCGCAGCATTTGTCGCACTCGATTGTCTGCAATCGGCCCATCCTAGTCCAATGGTGGTCCGCTGGCAAACCGGCCCGCGCCGCATAACATGTTGAAACTAAGCGATAAGTAATCACGGAGCCGCACTTGACGGTGGCCCGGCCATTGCTTAAGGTCCGCGGCCACGCCCGCCGCCACGACGAAGGATCGCGCTGCCGAGAGTGGTGGCCGCCCGCGGCGTCCTCGTGCAGGAGCTTTTGATGCCAGAGCGCACAGGCTCGGCTGCCGGCCGTCCCGACGCGACGGCTGCGCTGGTGCTTGCCGACGGCTCGATCTTCTGGGGCGAGGGCCTCGGCGCGAGCGGCATCGCGACGGGCGAGGTGTGCTTCAATACCGCGATGACCGGCTACCAGGAGATCACGACCGATCCCTCGTATGCCGGTCAGATCATCACCTTCACGTTCCCCCACATCGGCAACGTCGGGGCCAACGAGGAGGACGTCGAGGCGATGACGCCGGCCGCTGCCGGCATCATCCTCCGCGCGCCGGTCAGCGCCGCCAGCAACTTCCGCGCGTCACGGCCCTTCGACGCGTGGCTGCGGGCGCAGGGTCTGGTCGGCGCCAGTGGTGTGGACACGCGCGCTCTCACCAGGCTGATCCGCGATGGCGGCCCGCAGACCGGGACGCTGTGCCACGCCCCCGATGGGCGCTTCGACGTGGCGGCGCTGCTGGCCGAGGCCCGTGCCTGGCCCGGCCTCGCGGGCATGGATCTCGCCAAGACCGTGAGCTGCACCCAGAGCTACGCCTGGAGCGAGACGCGGTGGCAGCTGGGCGCGGAACATGATTGCCAGCGCGAGCCTCGCTATTCAGTCGTGGCGGTCGACTACGGCATCAAGCGCAACATCCTGCGCTGCCTCGCTTCGGCCGGCTGTGGCGTCCGCGTCGTCCCGGCCACGGCGAGCGCAGCGGATGTCCTCGCCCACCAGCCCGATGGCATCTTCCTGTCGAATGGCCCGGGCGATCCCGCGGCCACCGGCACATACGCCGTGCCGACGGTTCGCGCATTGCTCGAGTCTGGGCGGCCGCTGTTCGGTATCTGCCTCGGCCATCAGATCCTGGCGCTGGCGCTCGGGGCCACGACCTTCAAGATGCAGCGCGGTCATCGCGGTGCCAACCATCCGGTCAAGGACCTCGACACCGGCCGCGTCGAGATCACCAGCCAGAACCATGGCTTCGCCGTCGATGCCGTGACTCTGCCCCGCGGCGCCACCGCGACCCACGTGTCGCTGTTCGACGGTAGCCTCGAGGGCCTGCGGCTCGAGGATCGGCCGGTGTTCTCGGTCCAGTACCACCCCGAGGCCTCGCCGGGGCCGCAGGACAGCCACCATCTGTTCGAGCGCTTCGTCCGGTTGATGGCCCAACGTGGCTGAGCGCGCGGGCGCGGCGGGCGGAGCGCGAGGCCATGCCGAGACGTAGCGACATCCGCTCCATCCTGGTCATCGGCGCCGGGCCCATCGTCATCGGTCAGGCGTGCGAGTTCGATTATTCCGGCACCCAGGCGTGCCGGGTGCTCAAGCACGAGGGCTACCGCGTCGTCCTGGTGAACTCGAACCCGGCGACGATCATGACCGATCCAGGACTTGCCGATGCCACGTACGTGGAGCCCATCACGCCCGACATCGTCGCCGCGATCATCGAGCGCGAACGGCCCGACGCGCTGCTGCCGACGGTCGGCGGGCAGACCGCGCTCAACGTGACCAAGGCACTGGCCGACAGCGGTGTACTCGGCCGGCGCGCGGTCGAGATCATCGGCGCTTCGTCGGAGGCGATCGACAAGGCGGAGAACCGGCTCCAGTTCCGCGAGGCGATGGCCAAGATCGGGCTCGAGTATCCGCGCGGCGCGATCGCGCACAGCCTGGAGGAGGCACGCGCCGTGCTCGACGCGGTCGGCCTACCGGCGATCATCCGGCCATCCTATACCCTGGGCGGCCTCGGCGGTGGCGTCGCCTACAATCGGGAGGAGTACGACAAGGCCGTCGCCCGGGGGATTGACGCCTCGCCGACCCAGGAGGTGCTGATCGAGGAGTCCGTGCTCGGATGGAAAGAGTACGAGATGGAGGTTGTTCGCGACCGCAACGACAACTGCATCGTCGTCTGCTCGATCGAGAATGTCGATCCGATGGGGGTCCACACCGGGGATTCGATCACGGTCGCGCCGGCGCTCACGCTCACCGACAAGGAGTATCAGATCATGCGCAACGCCGCGTTCGCGGTGCTGCGCGAGATCGGGGTGGACACCGGCGGCTCCAACGTGCAGTTCGCGGTCAATCCGCGTGACGGCCGCCTCGTCGTCATCGAAATGAACCCGCGCGTGTCGCGCTCGTCGGCGCTCGCATCGAAAGCGACGGGCTTCCCGATCGCCAAGGTCGCGGCCCAGCTCGCGGTGGGCTACACCCTCGATGAGCTGATCAACGACGTGACCGGGGTGACGCCCGCCTCGTTCGAGCCGACGATCGACTACGTGGTCACCAAGCTGCCGCGCTTCACCTTCGAGAAGTTCCCGGCAACGGAGCGGATCCTGACCACGTCGATGAAGTCGGTCGGCGAGGTCATGGCCATCGGGCGGTCGTTCGCCGAGTCGCTGCAGAAAGGCCTGCGCTCGCTCGAGATCGGGCTGAGCGGCCTCGATGAGATCGCGATTCCCGGCGTGCGCGAGGGGATGCCGGGCGCCGAGCGCGAGGCGGCGCTGCGCCGCGCCCTGATGATCCCCTCACCCGACCGGCTGCTGATCATCGCCCAGGCTCTGCGCCATGGTCTGAGCGTGGCCGAGGCGGCGGCGGCGAGCCAGTACGACCCGTGGTTCGTCGAGCGGGTGGCCGAGATCGTGAACGCCGAAGACACCGTGCGCCGCGGCGGCCTGCCGTGTGAGCGCGTCGCGCTCCTGCGCCTGAAGCAGCTCGGGTTCAGCGACCGGCGGCTGGCCACGCTCAGCGGTGCAAGCGAGGCCGCGGTCGCCGACCAGCGCCGGGCCTTGGGGGTGCATCCGGTGTTTCGCCGCGTCGATACCTGTGCCGCCGAGTTCGAGTCGCGCACGCCCTACATGTACGCGACGTACGAGGGCGATGGCGTCACGCCGCCGCCGTGCGAGGCGGCGCCGAGCGCTCGTAGCAAGGTCATCATCCTGGGCGGCGGCCCGAACCGCATCGGTCAGGGCATCGAGTTCGACTACTGCTGCGTACATGCGGCTTACGCGTTGCGCGAGGCTGGGCTCGAAACGATCATGATCAACTGCAACCCCGAGACCGTATCGACCGACTACGACACCTCGGACCGCCTGTACTTCGAGCCGCTTACCGTCGAGGACGTGCTCGAGGTCGTTCGTGTCGAGCGCGCGGGGGGCGAGCTCAAGGGCGTGATCGTGCAGCTCGGCGGCCAGACCCCGCTCAACCTGACGGCGGGGTTGGCGGCCGCGGGTGTGCCCATCCTCGGCACCGCCCCCGACGCCATCGACCTTGCCGAGGATCGCCGCCGCTTCCAGGAGCTCGCGGCCGGCGTCGGACTCGTGCAACCGGCCAGCACCATCGTGTACTCGGCCGAAGCCTCGGCGGCCGCGGCCGCGCGCATCGGTTACCCCGTCCTGGTGCGGCCCTCCTATGTGCTCGGCGGTCGGGCGATGCGCATCGTGCCTGATGAGTCCGCTCTTCTCGCCTACGTGGGCGAGGCCGTGCGCGTTTCCGGCACCGCGCCGGTGCTGATCGACAAGTACCTGCGCGATGCGGTCGAGGTGGACGTCGATGCCATCGCCGATGGCGAGAGCGTCTTCGTTGCTGGCATCATGGAGCACATCGAGGAGGCCGGCATTCACTCGGGCGACTCGGCCTGCGTGCTGCCACCGCATTCGCTGCCGCCGGCGATCATCGCGACCATCCACGAGCAGACCGTGACGCTGGCGCGGGCGCTCGCCGTACGCGGGCTCATGAACGTGCAGTTCGCCGTCAAGGACGGCGCCATTTTCGTGCTCGAAGTCAATCCGCGCGCAAGCCGCACCGTGCCATTCGTGGCCAAGGCCATCGGCATCCCGGTGGCCAAGATCGCGGCGCGCGTGATGGCCGGCGAGGGTCTGGCCGCTTTCGGGCTGAAGCCGCCCGATCTCCGCCACTTTGCCGTCAAGGAGGCGGTGCTCCCCTTCGCCCGCTTCGCCAACGTCGATATCATCCTGGGGCCCGAGATGCGCTCCACCGGCGAGGTGATGGGACTCGACCGTGACTTCGATCGCGCGTTTGCGAAGTCGCAGCTCGCCAGCGGCACGATGTTGCCGGAACGCGGCACCGTCTTCATCTCGGTGCGCGATGCCGACAAGCCGCTGATGCCTGACCTTGCGAGACGCTTGATCGGGCTCGGTTTCACGATCGTGGCGACGCGCGGCACCGCCGCACGCCTCGCCGCCGCCAAGCTCGCAGTCGGCGTGGTCAACAAAGCGGGGGAGGGCAGGCCCGACATCGTCGATGCCATGAAGAACGGCGAGGTCCAGCTCGTGTTCAACACCACCGAGGCGGCGGCAACGAGCGAAGCAAGCCTCGCGCTCCGCCGGACCGCGTTGATTGAGTGCATCCCCTATTACACAACCCTCGCCGGGGCACGCGCAGCCGTGCAGGCGATCGCCGCGCTGCGCCGCGGCAGCCTTGAAGTCGCACCACTTCAATCCTATTCTGCTCAGTCGTTCTGACGCGCACGGGCCGGGCGCCCGCGCGAGCGGGGCCCTAAGAGGCAGCATGAAGACCGAACCGATGACCTCAGCCGGCTTCGGCCGGCTCGAGGCAGAGCTGAAGCGTTTGAAGACCGTTGAGCGGCCGGCCGTGATCAAGGCGCTCTCCGACGCGCGGGACATGGGCGACATCTCGGAAAACGCCGAGTACCACGCGGCGAAGGAGCGCCAGAGTTACATCGAGTCGCGGGTCGCGCAGCTGGAAGAGAAGATCAGCCGCGCCAAGGTGATCGACGTGACGGCCCTGAGCGGCGCTGAGGTCAAGTTCGGCGCCACTGTCGCCCTGGTCGACGAAGACACCGAGGAGGAGCTGCGCTATCAGATCGTCGGCGTTGACGAGGCCGACATCAAGGAGGGGCTGTTGTCGATCGGCTCACCGTTGGCACGGGCCCTGATCGGCAAGTCGGTCGGCGACATGGTCGAGGTGACGACGCCCGGCGGCTCCAAGTCCTACGAGATCCTTTCCGTCAAGTTCGGTTGAACGCCCGGCCGCGCTCCGCGACATGGACACGAGCGTGTCGTGCTGGGTGCTGTCCGACGGCAAGGCCGGCACGGAGAACCAGTGCATCGGGCTGGCAGAAGCTCTCGGCGCGGCTTTCGTGGTCAAGCGGGTGCGCCCGAAGCCGCCCTGGATCTGGCTGCCGGTGGGCCACTGGCCCGCAGCGCTGCGCGCGCTCGGCGGCAACGCCGCCGTGCTCGACCCGCCCTGGCCGCGCCTCGTGATCGCCGGCGGCCGGCGCACGGTGCCCTACGCCTTGCTGTTGCGGCGCCTGAGCGAGCGTGCCATCGCCGTCGTGCAGGTGCAGGATCCGCGCGTGCCGCCCGATCGCTTCGACCTGGTCGTGGTGCCGCGCCACGATGGTCTGCGCGACGCCAACGTCATCGTCACCCGCGGTGCGCTCACCCGTGTCACGCCGGCACTTTTGGCCGCGGCAAGAGCGCGCTTCGCGCCGGCCTGCGCCCACCTGCCGCGGCCACTGGTAGCGGTGCTGGTAGGCGGTTCGAGCCGGCACCATCGCCTCACGCTCGCGGGCGCGCGCGGCCTCGGCTCGGCGCTCGCCGCGCTCGCGCATGCGACCGGCGGCGGACTCCTGATCACGGCATCGCGCCGCACCGGACCCGTCAACGAGGCGGCGCTCAGGGCTGCCGTGCAGGGAGTGCCGGCCGCGTTCTGGGACGGCCGTGGCGACAATCCCTACCTTGGCTACCTCGCCCTTGCCGACGCGCTGATCGTCACCAGCGACTCGGTCTCGATGGCCTCGGAGGCAGCAACCACAGGGAAGCCGCTGTACGTCTGGCCGCTGGCTGGCGCTTCGGCCAAGCTCGAGACCTTCCACCGCCTGCTCGCGGCCGATGGGATCGCGCGCCGGTTCGCCGGCCGGCTCGAGCACTGGACCTATCGCCCCTTCGACGACACGGCGGTCGTGGCGGAGGCGGTGCGGCGGCGGCTCCTGGGCGATGCATCCCCCGTATCGCTTGAAGCCCAGCCGCGTGCCGTCTAAATAGGCGGTAGTGGGAGGAGACCCGATGTCCCAGCTTCACAGCAAGACCGTCATCGTCGGCTCTGGTCCCGCCGGCCTCACCGCCGCCATCTACGCGGCGCGAGCGGCGCTGAATCCCATTCTGATCAAGGGTATGGAGCCCGGCGGACAGATGACCATCACGACCGACGTCGAGAACTACCCCGGGTTCGCCGACGTGATCCAGGGTCCCTGGCTCATGGAGCAGATGCAGAAGCAGGCGGAGCAGGTGGGGACGCGCATGATCGAGGACCTGGTGATGTCGGTCGATCTGTCGCGCCGGCCGTTCGTCTGCGTCGGGGACTCGGGTGCGCGCTACACCGGCGAGACGCTGATCATCGCCAGCGGGGCCCAGGCCCGGTGGTTGGGCTTGCCGAGCGAGCAACGGTATCGCGGCTATGGCGCATCGGCGTGTGCAACCTGCGATGGCTTCTTCTTTCGCGGGAAAGAGGTCGCGGTGATCGGCGGCGGCAACACCGCGGTGGAGGAGGCGATCTTTCTCACCCACCACGCCGCCCACGTGACGCTCGTGCATCGGCGCGATCGACTCCGGGCGGAGCAGATCCTGCAGGGCCGGCTGTTCGCCAACCCGAAGGTCACGGTGGTCTGGGACCACGCCGTCGAGGAGATCCTCGGCACCGCGGCGCCGGTGGCAGCCGTCACCGGCGTGCGGCTCCGCCACGTGCGCACCGGGTCGACTCGAGAGCTCGCGTGCGATGGGGTGTTTGTCGCCATCGGCCACGATCCCGCCTCCGCAGTGTTTCGCGGCCAGCTCGAGATGGAAGCGGGCGGCTACATCGTGACTCGACCCGGCAGCACGGCGACCAGCGTGCCGGGTGTTTTTGCCGCGGGCGACGTGCAGGACCGGGTGTTTCGCCAGGCGGTCACGGCCGCCGGCAGCGGCTGCATGGCGGCGCTCGAGGCCGAGCGCTTCCTGCAAGCGGCCGAGCCGGTGAGCGCGGCCGCGGAATAGTCTCGAAGCGCGCCGTCCCGAGGATGCGCCGCGATGGATTGGGACAAGCTCAAGACGTTCCACACGGTGGCGATCGAGGGCAGCTTCTCGCACGCGGCGGAGGTTCTCAACCTCAGCCAGTCGGCCGTGAGCCGGCAGGTGAATGCCTTGGAGCAGAGCCTGGGCGCGCCACTGTTTCATCGCCATGCCCGCGGCTTGATGCTCACCGAGCAGGGCGAGGTGCTCTTTCGCACGGCGCGCGAGGTTGCTGCCAAACTCGTGATGGCGGAAGCGCTGCTGGGCGAAGCCAAGGACAAGCCGCGCGGC
>VGEJ01000060.1 GCA_016869335.1 Alphaproteobacteria bacterium
AGCGCCGTGGGCAGCGCGGCGGCCCGGGTGACCGCACGATCGATCAGCGTCAGGTTGCGCCGCTGCCAAGAATCGAGGCCGACCTCATCGCGGGCCGCCGCCACCAGGTCGGCGAGGGCTGGAGCCGTCGTCAGCTCGTGGCGCAGCCGTTCGAGCGTCGCCACCTGCTCGGCGCGCGCCGCGGCCCCGCCCGGGGGCATCATCGTCGCGCTGTCCCACTGCAACACACCGATGGCGCCGCCGAGGTTGGAGATCGTACGAAAACGCGCTTCCAGTTCAGCGTAGGCTGCCATCGGCC
This sequence comes from Alphaproteobacteria bacterium, assembly GCA_016869335.1. Taxonomy (GTDB): domain Bacteria; phylum Pseudomonadota; class Alphaproteobacteria; order VGEJ01; family VGEJ01; genus VGEJ01. The sequence goes on from VGEJ01000060.1 coordinate 299, forward strand.
GCTCCCCCGGGCGCCGGCCGGCGCCGCTGCCAAACGACGTAAATGACGGCCAGCGCCGCGGCAAGCCCGTACCACGTGAGCGCGTAGCCGAGGTGCGGGTTGTCGCGGGCGATGATCGTCTGGCCCCCGACGGGGTAACCCCCGGGGTTCGGGGCAGGTCCGGCCTCGACGACAACCGGTTGAAGCGGGAGCCGCAGCGTGCGCTCGGCCGCCGCGAGGTCGATCCAGTACCAGCGGTTGCGGGCCGGATCGTTATCGGGCATGAAATAGCCGCCTGCCGCCGGTCGGCGCGCGATCCCCTCGACGGTCACGATGCCGCCAATCTGGCCGGCGATACGTGTCGCCGGATCCGCCCGATCCTCCGGCACCCAGCCGCGATCGATCAGGACGATCGGACCATCAGTCCGGCGCAACGGGGTGACGATGTGCCGGCCCGGGCGGCCGCCGACCGCACGCGCCAGGAGGTGCAGTTCGTGCTGATGCAGGAAGGTGCCGCTCACCTCGACGCGCCGGTAGTCGAGGCCGGCCAAATCCTCGGTCGGCAGCGCGACCGGCGCCGCCACCAGGCCCTCCTCCATGTGCGCGATGAGCGCCGTCTTCCACCGCAGCCGCTGCACTTGCCAAGTGCCGAGGCCGATCAGGACCAGAAACACGGCGAGCACCGGGAGCGCGGTCCCAAGCCACGGGCGTGGCGCCCGCTGGCTCACCCGGTGCTACGGTCTTGGCCTGCCCCGTGATGGAACTGCAGCGCCAGGAGCACGCCCTTGAACGGTCGCAACAGGAGGAGCGAGCCGCCCAGCGTCACCGGAATCCACAGGACCAGGTGCAGCCAAAGGGGGGGCGCCAGCGCCATCTCGAGGATGAGCGCCGCCGCAACGATGATGAAGCCGAGGATGAGCACGATGAAGACCGCGGGCCCATCGCCGCTGTCCTGCTTGCCGAGGTCGAGGCCGCATTCGGTGCAGGCGGGCGCCACGGCAAGGAAGCCGTCGAACAGCTTGCCCCGACCGCAACGCGGGCAGCGGCACGCCAGCCCGGCCCGGAACGGCGAGATCGGTCCGTAGGCCTCCCCGGTCAACCGGCCGCCTAGTGGACCGCCGGTACGCCGGCGCCCCACCAATAGATCGAGCAGAACAGGAAGATCCAGACGACGTCGACGAAGTGCCAATACCACGCCGCCGCCTCGAAGCCGAAGTGCTGTCCGGCCGTGAAGTGGCCGCGATAAGCGCGGATCAGGTTCACGATCAGGAACGCCGTGCCGACGATGACGTGGAACCCGTGGAAGCCGGTCGCCATGAAGAAGGTCGAGCCGTAGATGCCCTCGCGGAAGCCGAACGCGGCGTGAGCGTACTCGTAGGCCTGGATGCCGGTGAAGCACAGCCCAAGGATGACCGTGAGCCACAGCCCGGCGATCAGGCCGTTGCGGTTGCCCTCGCGCAGCGCGTGGTGGGCCCAGGTCACGGTCGTGCCCGAGGCGAGCAGGATCAGCGTGTTGAGGAACGGCAGGCCCCAGGGGTCAAAGGTCAGCACGCCCTCGGGCGGCCACGTGCCGCCGATCGCCTCGGCCGGGAACAGGCTCGAGTTGAAGTAGGCCCAGAACCAGGCGACGAAGAACATCACCTCCGAGGCGATGAACAGCGCCATGCCGTAGCGCAACCCGACCTGGACCGCCGCGGTGTGGAAGTTGGTGTGCGCCTCGCGCACGACATCGCGCCACCACACGAACATCGTGTAGAGCACCAGCGCGAAGCCGATGAGCATCACCCAGACGGTGACATCGTGCATGAACAGGATCGCGCCGATCGCCGATGCGCCGGCCGCCACCGCGCCGAGCGCGGGCCACGGGCTCGGCTCGACCATGTGGTACGGGTGATCGGATCCGTGGGCGTGCGCCTCAGCCATCGTCTCAGCTCCCCGGCTCTTGCGGCGCGGCGGAAGCTGCCGCATTGCCGAGCGGCTCCTCCCCGGGCACGCGGAAGAAGGTATAGGACAACGTGATCGTACCGACATCGTCGAGGTTGACGTCCGCGGCGATGGCCGGATCGACGAAGAAGCTCACCGCCATGCGCGCGGTCTCGCCCGGCTTGAGCGTCTGCTCGGTGAAGCAGAAGCACTCGATCTTGTTGAAGTAGAGGCCGACCTTGTCGGGCGTGACGTTGAACGTGGCTTGGCCGATGATCGTTTCATCGGACTCGTTGGTCGCCTCGTAGTAGGCCAGCGCCTCCTCACCGACGCGGAGCGCGATCGGCCCCTGCGCCGCCCGGAAGCCCCACGGCAAGTCGGCGGCGACGTCGGCGTTGAAGCGCACCGTCACGCGGCGGTCGAGCACCTCGGTCGGCGCGGCCTCGGCCCGCTGCGGCGTGCCGCCGTAGCCGGTGACCTGGCAGAACAGCCGATAGAGCGGCACAGCGGCAAACGCCGCGCCCACCATGGACAGCGCGACCGCGGCGAGGATGACCCCGGTCCTGACGTTCGCTCGCGTGCGCCGAGGCATCACGGCCCCTTCAGCTTGACCAGCGTGACGACGAAGAACAGCACGACGAACGCGAGCAGCACGCCGGCGAGCGCGAGGTTGCGGCCGCGCCGCCTGCGGTGCATGTCGCTAACGGGCATGCCACGCAATGCCCGTCAGCCGACGCCGGCCGGCCACGCCGCGCCGGCCGTCGCGGCGCGGTCTGCGAGCAGCGCTGCGAACACCAGGAACAGATGCAGGATCGAGTAACCGAATAGGCGGCGCGGCGCCACGGCCGAGGTTCCGCGCCACACCATGCCCGCGAGCAGGAGGAAACCGAGACCGAGCAGCGCCACCAGCCCGCCATAGAGCGGCCCGCTGTAGCCGCCTGCCCATGGCGCCAGCGTAAGCGGCACGTAGATCAGGCTGTAGAGGGCGATCTGGCGGCGGGTGGCCGCGAGGCCGGCGACCACGGGGAGCATCGGCACGCCGGCAGCAGCGTACTCCTTCGCCCGATCGAGCGCCAACGCCCAGAAGTGCGGCGGGGTCCAGAAGAAGATGATGGCGAACAGGATCACCGGCAGCACGCCGATCTCGCCACTCGCGGCGGCCCAGCCGATCAGTGGCGGCAACGCGCCGGCGGCGCCGCCGATCACGATGTTCTGGGGCGTGCGGCGCTTGAGCCACATGGTGTAGATGAACACGTAGAAGCCGATGGTCGCCGCGAGGAGCCCAGCGGCGAGCAGGTTGACGAACAACCCCATCATCAGCACCGCCGCCACCGCAAGCACGCTACCAAAGGCGAGCGCATCGCCGCGCGTCATTCGTCCCGCGGGGATCGGCCGTGCCCGCGTGCGCCGCATCCGCGCGTCGATGTCGGCGTCATACCACATGTTGATTGCGCCGGCTGCCCCCGCACCGAGCGCGATGCAGAGGAGCGCGGTCAGGGCCAGCACCGGGTGCATCGTGCCCGGCGCCAGCAGGAGGCCGACCAGGCCCGTGAACACCACGAGCGACATCACCCGCGGCTTGAGCAGCAGCCAGAAATCGCGCGCTCCGGCGACGGGCAGCTCGGCCGGAATCTCCCGCCCGGCCGTGAGACTCAGATCAACCAATCGCGCCCTCTCAATGGCCGCCGCCACTGACGCGCGGCAAGACCTCGTGGGTGTGGAAGGGGGCCGGCGAGGGCACGGTCCACTCCAGCGTGGTCGCGCCGGCGCCCCACGGGTTGGCCTCGCACTTGCGCCCGCGGAACAGGGTGTCGAGCACGATGTAGATGAACAGAATGGCCCCCGAGGCCGAGATATAGGAGCCGATCGAGGCCACCATGTTCCAGCCGGCGAAGGCATCGGGGTAGTCCGCGATACGTCGCGGCATCCCGGCGAGACCGAGGAAATGCATCGGGAAGAACGTGAGATTCACGCCGACGAAGGTCAGCCAGAAGTGCAGCTTGCCGAGCGTCTCGTTGTACTGCCGCCCGGACATCTTACCGAACCAATAGTAGAACGCTGCGAAGATGCCGAAGACGGCGCCGAGGCTGAGCACATAGTGGAAGTGCGCGACGACGTAATAGGTGTCGTGCATCACGTAATCGACACCGGCGTTGGCCAGCACGACGCCGGTGACGCCGCCGACCGTGAACAGGAAGATCAGCCCGATGGCGAACAGCATCGGGGTGCGGAACTCGATCGAGCCCCCCCACATGGTGGCGATCCAGCTGAAGATCTTGATGCCGGTCGGCACCGCGATGACCATCGTGGCGGCGACGAAGTAGGCCCGGGCGTCGACGGACATGCCGACGGTGTACATGTGATGTGCCCATACCACGAAGCCGATCACGCCGATGCCAACCATCGCGTAGACCATGCCGAGGTAGCCGAAGATCGGCTTCTTGGAGAACGTCGGGATGACTTGGCTGATTACGCCGAACGCCGGCAGGATGAGGATATAGACCTCGGGGTGGCCAAAGAACCAGAACAGGTGCTGATAGAGCACCGGGTCGCCCCCGGCGGCCGCGTTGAAGAACGCGGTCCCGAAGTTGCGGTCAGTGAGCAGCATCGTGATCGCACCGGCGAGCACCGGCAGCGACAACAGCAAGAGGAATGTCGTCACCAGGATCGCCCACACGAACAGAGGCATGCGGTGCAGCGTCATGCCCGGCGCGCGCATATTGAAGATCGTGGTGATGAAATTGATCGAGCCGAGGATCGAGGACACGCCGGCGAGATGGAGCGCCAGGATCACCATGTCGACCGCGGCGCCGGGGTGGCCCGAGGTCGAGAGCGGCGCGTAGACCGTCCACCCCACGCCCGGGCCATCACCCACGAACAGCGCGCCCGCCATCAGGATCGCCGAGGGGATCAGCACCCAGAAGCTGATGTTGTTCAGGCGCGGGAACGCCATGTCGGGCGCGCCGATCATCAGCGGGACGAACCAGTTGCCGAAGCCACCGATGAACGCCGGCATGATCAGGAAGAAGACCATGATCAGGCCATGGGCGCTGACCAGCACGTTGAACAACTGATGGTCGCCGCCGAGAACCTGGTCGCCCGGTTCCATCAGCTCGAGGCGCATGATGATCGACAGGGCGCCGCCAACGACACCGAAGACCATCGCGAAGGCGATGTACATCGTCCCGATGTCTTTGTGGTTGGTCGAGTAGAGGTAGCGCCGCCAGCCCGTCGGGTGGGCGTGCGCGTGTGCCTCTCCGGTGTGCGCAGTGCTGGTCATCGTGGCGTCCCTCTATGCAATCCGTGCGCGACTACTCGACGACCCCGGCGAGGTGCGCCGTGTGTCGCGGCGTGCCGCGTGAGCCGAAGGCCAGCTTGGCTTCCTCGATCCAGGCCGCGAAGCGCGCCTTCGATACCGCCTCGACGGCAATAGGCATGAAGGCGTGGTTGACGCCGCAGAGCTCCGAGCACTGCCCGTAGTAGACGCCCTCGCGGTCCACGTGGATCCAGATCTCGTTGACCTTGCCCGGCACCGCATCCACCTTGACCCCGAACGCCGGCACCGACCAGGCGTGAATCACGTCATCGGCCGTGACCAGCACCCGGATCGTGGTGCCGACCGGCACCACGACGCGGTTGTCGGTGGCGAGAAGGCGCGGCTCGTCCGCGGCCAGGTCCGCCTCCTCCTTCATGATCGCATCGAAGGTGAGCCCGTCGTGGTCGGGGTACTCATAGCTCCAGTACCACTGGTGCCCGATCGCCTTGAGCGTCATCTCGGCATCGACGGCGCGATCGGAGTAGTAGAGCAGCTTGAACGAGGGGATCGCGATGGCGATCAGGATGATGATGGGGATCACCGTCCACACCACCTCGAGCAAGGTGCTGTGGGCGGTGCGCGAAGGCGTCGGGTTGCTGCGCGCGTTGAAGCGGAAGATGATGTAGCCGAGGAGGGCCAGCACGAACAGCGAGATCAGCGTGATGATGACAAGCAAGAGATCGTGGAAGCTGGTCACGCGCTCCATGATCGGCGTGGCGGCTTCCTGGAAGCCGAACTGCCACGGCTCTGGCTGCGCCGCCCACCCCGGTTGTCCGAACCCCAGGCCCCCCAGCAGTGCCACGGCCGCCAAGCCGGCCTTCCTCGCTGCCATGCGTCTCGCCTCGCTGCCAAGCCAACGCGTCGCGGCCGGCCCACCGGGCCGCCCCCGGCAGTCACCTACCACTTGGTGAGGCAACATTCAACTGATCGCGAGCGCCCGCGCGGCCGCCTTGACAGCGGCGTCACGGCACGCGGATTCGGCTGGCAACCGGGTCCCGAGCGCCATATGTCTGTCATGGATAGTGTCACGAGATGTCTGTCATGGATAGTGTCACGAGAGAAGCCATGATCGAGTGCAGTGAAGCGGCTGAACTCCTGCTGGGGCAGGCGGGACTCGACGATGCCCGCGCCGACCGCCTCCTCGGCGAGGCGCTGCGCGGGATGGACGATGGCGAGCTTTACCTCGAGTACCGCCAGTCCGAGAGCTTCAGCTTCGACGATGGCCGGCTGAAGAGCGCCAGTTTCGACGTTAGCCGTGGCCTCGGATTGCGCGCGGTTGCGGGCGAGTCGACGGGCTATGCCCATGCCTCGGAGGTGAGCGAGATGGCACTCGGGCGCGCCGCTGCGGCCGTCCGCGCCGTCCGCGAGGGCTACACTGGGACGCTGGCGCTGCCGCCGCGCGGTACCAACGCGGCGCTCTACCGCCCCGATAATCCGCTCGATGCCATGCCCTTCGCCGCCAAGGTGGCGCTCCTGGCCGAAATCGATGCCTACGCCCGCGCCAAGGACCCGCGCGTTCGCCAGGTGTCCGCATCCCTTCTCGGCGAGTGGCAGGTCGTGCATATCCGCCGCCCCGACGCGGCGCCGGTAAGCGATGTGCGGCCGCTGGTGCGGCTCAACGTGGCGATCGTCGCCGGCGATGGCGCGCGCCAGGAAAGCGGCTCGCACGGTGTCGGCGGGCGCACCCTCTACACCGATTTCGTTCGCGCGGGGGCGTGGCAGGCGCAGGTCGACGAGGCGCTGCGCCAGGCGCTCGTCAACCTCGAATCGGAGCCCGCGCCGGCCGGCGAGATGACGGTGGTGCTGGGCCCGGGTTGGCCCGGCATCCTGCTGCATGAGGCGATCGGGCACGGCCTCGAGGGCGACTTCAACCGCAAGAAGACCTCGGCCTTCGCCGGCCTGTTGGGCAAGCGGGTCGCCGCCGCCGGCGTCACCGTGATCGATGACGGCACCATCGCCGAACGCCGCGGCTCGCTCACCGTCGATGACGAGGGCATGCCGACCTCGCGCACCGTGTTGATCGAGGACGGCGTGCTTGTCGGCTACCTGCAAGATCGCCTCAATGCTCGGCTGATGGGCATGTCTCCGACCGGCAACGGCCGGCGGCAGTCCTACGCGCACTCTCCCATGCCACGCATGACCAACACGTTCATGCTCGCGGGAGATGTTCCGCCGGCCGACATCGTGGCGGGGGTTCAGCGCGGCCTCTACGCCGTGAACTTCGGCGGCGGCCAGGTCGACATCACCTCGGGCAAGTTCGTGTTCAGCTGCACCGAGGCCTACCGCATCGAGGACGGCAAGATCGGCCGCCCGGTCAAGGGCGCCACCCTGATCGGCAATGGCCCCGATGCGCTGACCCGGGTGTCGGCGGTCGGCAACGACTTGCGGCTCGACTCAGGGGTTGGCACCTGCGGCAAGAACGGTCAGGGCGTACCGGTCGGAGTGGGTCTCCCGACCATCCGCCTCGAGGCGCTCACCGTCGGCGGCACCCAGGGCTGAGCGCGACCGACTAACGCCCGGCGTACGGGTCGGGGATGTCGGTGATCCGGCCGTCCCTGATCGGCAGCGTCTGCACCGACGGTGTGTAGGTGCCGGCGGCCGCGACCTGCCGGACGTGGGCGGCGATCTCCTCGAGCGGCGCGATCCACACCTCGCCCTTGGCCAGGATGTGCTCGATCATCGTCGCGATCGCATCGAGTCGCGGGAGGCGCCCCGAGACGAAGCAGTGTCAGGTGCCCTGCCAGAACGTGCGATACGTCCACGCCGCCTCGAACTCGGCGAGGAATGCCTCCTTCGCCCGCTCCGGCGCCTCGATCGCCATCATGTAGTCGAGATCGACGTTCTGGACGTAGTGCGACCAATCGTCCATGGCCGCCTGGAGCGGCAGCTCGATCAGCTCGCGCCCGCCGCGGTCCCGCAGCACGTAGGGCACGTCCTCGCCCATCAGCGAGCTGTCATAGAGGAAGCCGAGATCGGCGAGAATCGTGGTCGTGTACTTCGAGTAGGCCGCCCACGGCGCGCGGTGGCCGCGCGGCCGCCGGCCACACGCCCGCTCGATGATGGCAGAGGAGAGCTCCGTCCAGTAGCGCTCGCGCTCTGCGGTGAAGGTGTTGGGCCGCTCGTGCATATAGCCGTGGTGGCCGATCTCATGCCCGCCCTCGACCATGCGCGCGATCGCTTTTGGGTGCTCCTCGATGCACCAGGCGGGGACGAAGAACGTCTGCCGGATGTCATAGCTCTCGAACAGGCCGCAGATGCGCGCGATCGCAACCTCGGGACCGAAGCGCAGGTCGGTCATGGTCGTCACGCGGGTGTCGGCGTCGTCGGGGTGCGCGAGATGCAGGACGCTGTCGGCATCGACGTCCCGCGAGAACCCGACGGCGCAGCGGGGCCCATTCGGCCAGGGCACCGGATTCTCGACCATGTCCACCCCTGCGCGCGCCGTGTCTCGGCCGTCCCCGCGCTGCTACTCTGCCACGCAGAGGGCGACGCGAACACATCCTTGCCAGAGACCCGAGATGATGAACGGCATGCTGCTCGAGGGCGCAGACCTGATCGATGGCACCGGTGGGCCGGTGGTCCGCGACGCCATGGTGCTGCTCGCGGGTGATCGCATCCGCTACGCCGGGCCGCGCACCGGGCAGTTCGACGGCGCGGCCATCCGCCGCTGGCAGCTTTCCGGCAAGACCCTGATCCCGGGCCTGATCGAGGCCCACACCCACGCCGCCTACCCCGCCGACATGCGGGCCTACGTGAAGAACGGAATCACCACGATCCGCTTCGCCGGGCTCGACCTGGCGACGGTCAGCGCGCTGCGGGAGCGCATCGCGCGGGGCGACATCGTCGGGCCGCGGATCCTCTCGTGCGGCCCGATGATCGATCAGCCGCCGCCGGCCTATCCCGAATGGAGCGTCGCGGTGCGGACGCCGGCCGAGGCGGCGGCCACCGCCGAACGCCTCATCATCGAGGCGGGGGTCGATGCGCTCATCGTCACTCAGCGCGTCACTGCGCCGGTGCTGCGGGCCGTGATCGCGGTGGCGCACGCGCACGGGCGCTCCGTCGTCGGACAGACCTGGGCCGTGGATGGCAAGGAAGCCGCCGATCTCGGCATCGATGAGCTGCACAACAGTGCCCGCGTCTTCGTCAGCCGCGACTACCCCACCGAGCGACTCCTGCGCTACGACAGCATCGCAGAGCGTTTGGCGCTCTCGGGTCGCGCGTGGGCGACGATCGATTGGTCGGCGACGCAGGCGATCCTGGACACCATGGTCGCGCGCGGCGTCCGCTACTGCGGTATGCAGGTCATCACCCAGTTCCAGGCTGGGGAGGGCGTCGCGGAACTGGAGGCCGATAACGACTTCACGACCCTGTTCGGAGCCAAGGAACGCGGGTCCTTCGGCGACTTCATCCGGCTACTGCAAGGGAGCTGGACGGCGGCGGACAAGGCGTGTTGGCGCGTGGCGAACGAGGAGCGCATGGAGTGGATGCGGCGCTTCCGCGCGCTCGGCGGCGTGCTGTTGGCGGGCACCGACATGCAGTTCGGCGGCATCATGCTCCATCGCGAGCTCGCCAATCTGGCGGCGCTCGGCCTCAGTCCGATGGAGGTGATCACGGCCGCCACCGGCGGCAGCGCGCGAGCGCTGCGCCTCGAGGTCGGGACGATCGCGGCCGGGCGTCCCGCCGATCTCGTCATCCTGCGCCGCGACCCGCTGCGCGATCTCGCCGCGCTCCGCGACATCACCTGCGTCGTGCGGGGCGGCGCCGTCCTGTGGCGCGAACCACGCGATGGCCCGGTGCCGCCGCCGGACCCCGCCCGGTGATGGCGGCCGAGCGAACGGACTTTAGTATGCCTTCTCGGTGAACAGCGGATCGACGCTTTCCTGCCAGCGCCCGTAGTAGGCCTCGATCTGCTCCTCGGCCGGGGTGCGGCCGTACTCGAGAATTGAGAACAGCGCATCAAGGAAGTGTCGCTCATCCTCGCCGTAGCGGTCGCGCTGGCCGCGGGCCTTGAGGCCGGCGAACGCGATATCGAGCACCTCGCGGGCGAGATCTGCGACGGTGCCGGAGCGGAACGGGGTGTGGAGCGCGCGGCGCGGGACCTCGACGTGAAGCGCGCGCCGCTCCTCGGCCGTCCAGCCCTTGACCAGATCCCAAGCGGCGTCGAGCGCGGCGCCGTCATAGAGGAGGCCGGTCC